>JAQXFY010000081.1 GCA_029006015.1 bacterium | reverse complement strand
TGCCCGATGCCCAGCAAAGCCATCTGGCCTGGATCGAATCCATTCTGCCGCGTAAAAATGAGTTTGTCCGCCCGCCCATGGCCAATATGGACCAGGCCATTTTGATCTTTGCCGTGTGCGATCCCAAGCCCGATCCTCTGCTGCTGGACCGCATGCTGGTGCAGGCGCTGGCAAGCGAGGCGGGCATCATGCTGTGCTTTAATAAAATCGACCGCCTGGAACCGGGTGATGATATGGCCGACCGGCTGATGGCGGCTTACGGCGCGTTTTCGCCCCTTCTGGTCAGCGCCAGGCGCGGCGATGGCCTGGCGCGCATGCTGGAGGGGATGGAAGGCAAGGTATCCTTTGTCAGCGGGCCGTCGGGGGCGGGAAAATCCTCGCTGCTCAATGCGGCGGCGGATTTTACCCTGGAAACGGGCGTGACCAGCGCGCGCATCGGCCGGGGCAAAAACACCACCCGCCATACCCAGCTGCTGCCGGTTGGCGGGGGATGGGTGGCCGATACCCCGGGCTTCAGCCTGCTGGAAAGCCCCATGATGCCGCCGGACAGGCTGCAATACCTGTATCCCGAGTTTGCCCCGTACCTGGGCGCTTGCCGGTTTGATAACTGCCTGCACGATGCCGAGCCCGGCTGCGCCGTGGCCCAGGCAGTGGCGCAGGGGCAGGTGCCGCGCGGCCGGTGGCGCCGGTACCGTACCCTGCTGGAAGAACTTCGCCAGAAATGGAGGAACCAATATGATTAATCCCCAAATGCCCCCTGTTATGATTTCGCCCTCGCTGCTGGCGGCCGATACCGCCGTGCTGGGGGAGGCGGTATCCGGCATCCAGCGCGCAGGCGCCGATGCCGTGCATATCGATGTGATGGACGGGCATTTTGTGCCCAACCTGGCATATGGGCCCGATGTGGTGCGCGCGCTTAAAAAACGCACCACGCTGCCCCTCGATGTACACCTGATGGTCAGCGACCCGGCCTTTTTTATCCCCATCTTTTTGAAAGCAGGGGCCGATTGGCTGACGTTCCATGTGGAGGCGGCAGGCGATAAAACCGGCGAATTGCTGCACCTGATTGCACAGAGCGGGGCGATGCCGGGGCTGTCGCTTTCCCCGGGCACGCCGGTGGAGGCCGTGCTGCCGTATACAGATCAGTGCGGCATGGTGCTGGTGATGGGCGTTATGCCGGGCTTTGGCGGCCAGCCCATGCACCCCGATACGCTGGCGCGCATTGCGGCCATCCGCCGGGCAGCGGGGCCGCGGCTGCACATCGAGGTGGACGGCGGGGTGCGCATGGACAACGCTGCCGATATCCGCGCGGCAGGGGCCAATATCCTGGTTTCCGGCACGGCAATTTTTGCCGCCAATGACCGGGAAAGTGCCATAAAAACCATGCGTGGGGAAGGAAAATAAAAATGGAAAACCATGTATACACCCAAAGGGAAATCCATGAGCAGCTGGCGCTGATGGGCATTTTTCCGGGGGATACGGTGCTGATGCATTCCTCCCTTAAGGCGCTGATGCCGGTGGAAGGCGGGGCCGACGGCTTGCTGGATGCCATGCAAAGCTATCTGACCCCAAAAGGGCTGCTGGTGCTGCCCACCCATACCTGGGACAGGGTAAATGATAAGCAGCCCTGGTTTGATTACCCGGATATGCCCTGCTGCGTGGGAACGCTGCCGGAGATTTTCAGAAAGCGCCCCGGCGTGGTGCGCTCGCTTCACCCAACGCACTCGGTAGCCGCCTGGGGACAGGATGCCCGGGATTTTTGCCAGGGCAACGAAAAATTTGATACCCCCTGCGCCCGTCAATCGCCTTATGGGCGGCTGATGGATCGCAACGGCTTTATCCTGCTGGCAGGCTGCCCGCTGACGTGCAATACCTTTATCCATGGGGTGGAGGAATGGGAAAACGTGCCCGGCCGCCTGACGCCCGGGGTACAGGCGCTTAAAATCCGCATGCCCGATGGAAGCGTCATCGACGTGCCCTCCCACAGGCATATGGGCGGGCCAAGCGGGCAGTATGACCGCCTGCTTCGCCCGATGGGGGATGCCGGGGCGCTGTATCGCGCTGCCCTGGGGCATGCCGATTGCTTTGTTATGCGCGCGCGCCGGGCCTATGAAATCACGGCGCAGCTTTTAAAGGAAAACCCCGCTTATTTTTCAAAAGGGGAGGGAAATGCATGACGGCGCATGAGCTGCATGAAATGATGCTGGAAGGGGAACGCTTCCGGCTGGATGAAAATACCGTCGACCGCATCCTGATAGGCGATCCGGATAAGCCTGTTTCCCGCGTCATGGTCACCTATATCGGTAGCATGGATGCCGTTGAGCATGCCATTGCCGAGGGCTGCGATATGCTGATCAGCCACGAGCCGGTTTTTTATACCCATCGCCAGGAAATGCAGGCGCTGGATGGGCAGGACCGGCATTGCCTGTATTATCAGACGGGCATGGCCAAGGTGCGGCGCATCCAACAGGCTGGCCTGGTGGTAGCAAGGCTGCATGACGCATGGGATTTTAAGCCCTATTATGGCATGCAGGAGCGGTGGGCGCGCTGGCTGGGCTTTGAAGGCGAGCCGGTGGCACGCGACAGCCGGGATTACGAGCGCGCCTTCGATATTTCCCCGGTTACGCTGGCCGAGCTGGCCGAGCGCGTGGCCCAACGCACGGCGCTGCTGGGTGAACCCGCCATCCAGCGTATCGGCCGGCCGGAGCGCGTTATCCGGCGCGTCAGCCTGGGGCCGGGATGGGCTTCCACGGTGGAGGGCGGCCATCGCCTAGGGGCGGATGCCACCATCTTGTGCGATGACGGCAACTACTTTACCGGGGACATCCAATTGGCCCTGGATGCGGGGCATAGCCTGATCCGCGTCAACCACGCCACCAGCGAGGAAGCCGGGGTTATCGGTATGGCGGAATTTATCCGCGATCATGTTCCCGGGGTGGAAGCAATCCGGCATATCCATCCGGCGTTTTTTACCATTGTACAGGGGAAAAACGCGGAATAAACATGCCAAAATAAAATGCAAGAATGGCAAAAAAACCATTGAAATTGGCGGATAAATCGGGTATACTTAAGAAGGCTAATTGGGCCTGTAAAAAAGCCCATGCAGGAATAGATCATTCCGGACAGGCGGACGGTGCCAGGGTTGGCTTGAGTGTGCAACCCCGCCCTGTCCTGTCTGTTCGGTGTTAATATTTGGAGGGTTATATGACGCCTGTCAAACGTACAGAAAAAGCACCCATCCCGACGCTTCGGATTATTCCCCTGGGCGGCGTGGAGGAAATCGGCAAGAATATCACGGCCTTTGAATATGGGCAGGATATTGTGGTGGTGGACTGTGGGCTGATGTTCCCGCAGGAAGATATGTTGGGCATCGATTATGTGATTCCCGATGCCAGTTACCTGGTGCGCAACAAAAACCGCGTACGCGCCATTTTGTTTACCCACGGGCATGAGGACCATATCGGGGCGACCCCGTATATCCTGCCCAGCCTGCAGGGCGTGCCCATCTACGGCACCCGCCTGACCCTGGCGCTGATCGAGCATAAGTTAAAGGAACACCATGTTTCCCTGCCGGAGATGAACGTGGTGGCGGCGGGGGATACGGTAAAGCTGGGCGCATTTGAATGCGAGTTTATTAAGATCAGCCACTCCATCGCCGGCTCGGTAGCCATCGCGCTGCACACCCCGGTAGGCGTGGTGGTGCATACGGGCGATTTTAAAGTGGATTATACCCCGGTGGATGACAAGCCCATGGACTTTGGCCGCTTTGCCACCCTGGGGCAGCAGGGCGTGCTGGTGCTGATGGCCGATTCCACCAACGTGGAGCGCACCGGCTATACCATGAGCGAGCGCACGGTGGGGGAAACCTTTAACCGGCTGTTATCGACGGCGCGCGGGCGCGTCATCGAGGCACCCTTTGCCAGCAATGTGCACCGTGTACAGCAGATCATCGACGCGGCGGTGCGGTATGGCCGGCGTGTCTGCATTTCGGGGCGCAGCATGGTCAATGTCTGTTCGCTGGCCATGGAACTGGGCGAGCTGTTTATTCCCGAGGGCGTGCTGGTGCCGCTGGAACGGGCCAACATGGTTGAAAACAGCGAGCTGGTTATTATCACCACCGGCAGCCAGGGCGAAGCCATGAGCGGCCTGGTCCGCATGGCGCGGCAGGATCACCGCTATATCAATGTGCAAAAGGGCGATACCGTTATTTTGTCCGCCAACCCCATTCCGGGCAACGAAAAATATGTTTCCCGCCTGATCAACCAGCTGTACCAGCAGGGGGCGGAGGTTATCTACGAAGCCTTGGCGGAGGTTCATGTATCCGGCCATGCCTGTCAGGAAGAACTTAAGCTGATCTATCAGCTGACCAAGCCCAAGTATTTTATCCCCGTGCATGGCGAATACCGCCATCTGATGCGCCACGCCATGCTGGTGGAAAAAATGGGGCATGAGCGCCAGCGTATTTTTGTGCCGGCCATTGGCCGTACCATGGAGTTTTCCTCGCGCGGGGCGCGCTTTGCCGATACCGTGCAGGCCGGCCCGGTGCTGGTGGATGGCCTTGGCGTGGGCGATGTGGGCAACGCGGTGCTGCGCGACAGGCATCAGCTGGCCGAGGAAGGCCTTGTTATGGCGGAGGTGGCGCTGGATGCCAATACGGGCACCATCCTGGCCGGGCCGACGGTGCTTTCGCGCGGATATGTGTTTGTCAAGGAAAATAACGATGTCATGGCCGAACTGCGCGATTTGGTTGAACAGGTGGTTACCGATGCGGTGGCTGCCGGCAACTGGGATGCGGGCAGCCTGCGCAGCCTGATGCGCGAAAGCCTGCGCAACCGCATCTATGAACAGACCAACCGTAACCCGGTCATCCTGCCCCTTGTGGAACTGATCGAAACATGACAACCGATGCGCAGCTGATGGACATGGCCCGTCAGTTGGCCTGTGCGTTAAAGGATAGCCAAGCGTATGCCCGCTATGCCGGTGCGGTGGAGGCGGCTCAGCAAAAGCCGGGATTATGGCCCCGGCTGGAAGCGTGCCAACGCCAGGTGCTGCATATCCGGGCGCTGCAGCTGGCGGGGGAGGATGTATCCGCCTTGGCGGATCAGCTGCAAAAGGATACCCTTGCCCTGCAATACGACCCTGTTGCCCAGGAAGTGGAAATGGCACGTTATGCGCTTAACGCCCTGATAGGGCAGATGTATGCGCTGCTGGGCCAGGCGGTTGGCATCGATATGACATTTGCCGATGGCGAAGGATAATGGGAGGACCCATATGGCGGATAAAAAGCCCCTGTTGGATTGGCTGCCGGAGCGCATGAAGCGCTGCTGGTGGATCATCAGGCCATTTTTAATTGCGTTGCTAAGCGTTACGGTGGCGGCCGGACTTGTTTTTATGGTGGGCAGCACGGTGTACCGCCATTATGTGATGCCGCCCGATAGCAGCGATCAGCAGCCGGTGGAGTTTACCGTGGAACGCGGATGGTCGCTTAGCCGTATTTCCAAGGAACTGGAAGCGCAGGGCCTTGTGCGCAACAGTTCTGTCTTTAAATACTATGTCGATTTTACCGACCGTACCAGCCAACTCAAGGCCGGCACATATGAACTGGCCCGTTGCATGACGCTGGATCAAATTGCCGAGGTGCTGTCCACCTCCAGCGCGGTGGCGCCGGTGGTCAAGCTGCGCATTATCGAGGGCATGACGTGCGAGGATATCGCCAATAAGCTGGTGGAACTCAAGGTATTTAAGGACAAGGATGAGTTTTTAAACGCCTGTAAAAATATCCAGCCCTATACCAGTTATTCTTTCCTGAAGGAAATCGTGGATAAAGAGGAAAATGATGAGCGCCTGCGCTGGCTGGAAGGCTATCTGTTCCCCGATACCTACGAGATTTATTCCGATGCCTCGGCCGAAAGCATCATCAACAAGCTGCTGGCCCGCTTCCAGCAAATCTATTTTAACGCCGAGTTTATGGACAAAGCCGCCCAGCAGGAGTTGACGACGGACCAGATCCTGACCATGGCCTCCCTGCTGGAAAAGGAAGCCAGCTCGGCCGCCGATATGGCGCGCGTGGCGGCGGTATTTTATAACCGCATGGCAGCAGGCATGCCGCTGCAATCGGATGTATCGGTTAAGTATGTGCTGGGCACCGACCGCCTGTCGCTCAACCAGCAGGATATCAGCATTGATTCGCCATATAATACCTATATCATCAAGGGCCTTCCGCTGGGGCCGGTATGCAACCCGGGCAAGGCGGCCATGCAGGCGGCGCTTTTCCCGGATGAGGAATACTTAAAGCAGGGGTATCTGTATTTCTGTACGGGTGATCCGGCAAAAGGCGAACTGATTTTCTCGAAAACCCTGAAGGAACATAACGCCGCGGTGGCCCATTATAAACCCATGTGGGAGCAATGGGATGCCGAGCATCAAGCCCAATAGGTGTGGCCGGGATATCCGATAGGGTGTTGGACGAGCATCTACCTGAAAAAACATCAAGGCCGCGGGCAAAGCCTGCGGCCTTGATGTTATCTTTATGGCAAGGCCGCGCACGGCATGGCGGCTGCTGTGAAAAAAACGCTTTTTAAAAATGGCGGTCGGAGCATCCGCACGTATGGAACCGGCTGCCAAGGCGCGGCGGATCGACCTGTCGGTGTGGGCGCATGGGCGGGGGCGGCTTTTAAAAGGCCATAACCGGCGGCCATGGGAAAGGGGCGAAACCCGCCACACCCAGGTTTTAGCAGGCTTCGGCCCTTTTTACGGATAACGGCCATGGACGTGCCGCCATGGGGCGCCGTTTTGATGCCTGCCTAAAAGGCAGGTATATCGGCTATCAAGGGAAGCGCCCCATAAAAAGCGGTCGCCCTGCCAGGCGCCATGGTGGCCTGGATGTGCTACGGGGCCCGGCTGCCCCTTGCCGGCAAAAGCCAATAAAATAGCATACAGGGGCGCCTTGGGCGCCCCTGTATGCTATGGCATGCGGTTTTGGCTCATGATTGTTTGTGGATGCTGATGTTGCCGCTGACGGTATCAAAATCAAAGGAAGCCCCGCCGTTTTTGTAGGTGGCTTTCTTTTTTTCGCTTGTGGTCGGGAAATCGCAGCGGAAATCCCCGCTGACGGAATCATATTGGGCGGTAAAACCATCGTTTTCGGGCACCGTTATGCTGATGGTACCCGAAACGGCCTCGATGGAAAGCCGCTCCGGACAAGCGGAGGAAATGATATCCGTCTGGCCCGATACGCTGTTATGCTCGATACGGGTAAATTGGCCGGATATCCGCAGGTTGCCGCTGACGTTTTCGGAATTGAGGGAGCCGACGGTCAGCCCCTCGCCCTGAACGGTACCGCTGACGCTATTGACATCGAGATTGTCGCAGGCCATGCCCGCCAGCGTCATCCGGCCGGACACCGTTTCCAGTTTGGTGTATGTGGCGCCCACACCATCGACATCCAACGTGGATGAAACCGTGGTTACCTCCAGCGTTTGCAGCGATTGGGCAATGGATTGCGGCACCTGCAGCTGCAGCGTTTTGGAGGGGACGTTGTGAAACAGCGTCAGACCCTTGTAGGGGGCGGTATACTGGATGCGCAGCGTGTCGCCATCCAGCCAGAAGTGCAGCTGCTGGTTGTCATCCAGGGATTGGGGGGCGGTTTCGCTAAACTCGATGGTATCGCCCTCGCAAGCGGTAATTTCCACGCCGCCCGCTATCCAGTTGACAAGTATCTTTTGTACGCCTGCCGAGGGAACGCTGCCCGGGCCGGCCGTATAACGCTCGCTATTGGGGTAGGTGTATCCCTGGCCGATGCTGATGATGGGCAAACCAAAGGATAAGCTGCCGTTAAGCCCCATGATAAGCACGCCGATGAGCACCAGCGCAACAAGGCTCCAGACGACAATGCGGATAATGGCGGATTGCTTCATGGCATTTCCCTACCTTTTTAAATCAAATATGGCCTTGACAACCGAGGTGATGGCCCCGGCGATCGGAAAAATGATCCATGTAATATGCCAGGCCGAGGTGTAGAAACTGACCAGGATATACAGCGCAACCGTGATCGCCCAGATGGCGGAGGATATCGCTTTAAAAAGCTGATTGCCCTGACGCTGGTTATGCTGCCATTCCTTAAATTCCTCTACCATGGTGTCGTCCATGCGGGTATAGATGGGCTTTGTTTTGGCGTTATAGATGAGCAGCGCCGTGGCAGCCGCGATCATGACAAACATCAAAACAGGGCCCAGGGGCACGCTCAGCAGGATGCAGGGCACCACGCACAGAATGTACAGCGCTACCGCGATGGATACAAACAGCGCGCTGCGCTGGCGGTGCCGGGCCATTTCGGCTTGATCCATGTCCGGGGAGCCCCCCTTGCGCTTTAGATCATCGATCAGCCCGCCGATATCCCCGATGCCGGCGATGGCGATGTTATAGGCGGCGTCGGGCGTTTTGCCCTCGCTTATCAGATCCTCATATTTATCCGTCAGGTTCTGAAGGATTTCTTCCTTCAGTTCCACGGTGCGTTTTGTAGCCGGGGCGCTTGCGAATAATTCGTCGATATAGGTGCGCAGCCTGTCATGCATGCCCTGTTTCCTCCTCTTCAATCAGACGGTCTATGATGGCCTTTGCGCTTTGCCAGTCCGCCTTAAGCGTGGCGTAGGTTTGCCGGCCCAGCGGGGTGATGGCATAGTATCGCCTGCGTGCACCGGTATTTTCGTCTCCCCAGTAGGAGCTGATGCACCCGGCATCCTCCAGCCGCCGGAATGCGGTATAAAGCGTGGCTTCCTTTAATTCGTATGCATGGTTGGTTTTTTGCTGGATGGCTTTGTTGATTTTATAGCCGTAGCTGTCCCCATGCATCAGGTGCGCCAGAATGATGGTTTCGGTATGCCCACGGATGAGATCCGATGTGATGGACAAAACAGATCGCGCCCTCCTTTCTGTCTACAGGTATATTGTATATGGCAATACTTCGCCTGTCAAGGTATATCGGGATAATTTTTATTTCCTGCCCAAAATGCCATGGGCGCAAGGTTGATAAGCGACCGGCGGTGGGGCGGCACCGGGCGGGGAAACAGCGGTATCGATGCAGCTTTCGGCTTGATGGGCTTGGCCGCAGGAGGTGTTGGCCTGGCGCACAGCTATGGATTTGCAAACCGGCCTAAAAGGCAAAGCTATGGCTGCAAAAGCCTGCCATAAAAAGTATGCGGTGTTCATCCCTCCCGAAAGGAAACACGCTTTTGATAAGGTGTGGATAGCGGCCCTTTGCTGTTGGATATAAGGGGGAAATCGAAATATATACCCGTTGACAAGGCGAACATATGTATGTATAATCGGCTGCGAGGAAAAGGAAAGGGCGAGCCGCCGGTGGGGGATGCCGGGGGCTTTATCCCAAACGGCCTTTTCCGCAAAAAAGGGGCCTGGCCTTTGCCCCGGGCGCAACAGGCCCGGCCCAGGGTGCAGGTGGCAGGAGCATCTGTACCCCATGGAAGGGGGGATCAACCACATAGGCGTACGCAAACAGAAAAGAGGGATGGAGTTGCCCAGGTTATGGACGCAATGGCAGGAAGCCTATCTGAAAGCGCATTATGCCGATACCAGCGCCAAGGATATCGGCCTGGTTGTTGGGCGGTCGGCGGATGCAGTCAGGCTGCATGCCAGGGGAATGGGCCTTAAGGCCTGTTGGCGAATACCCAAAAACGATATGGAAAATATCGATCCGGAGCAGGACAAGTGGCTGAAAAAACAGTATCAGGCGATGGGGCTTGACCAGGTGTTTCCTTATGAGCAGTATGCGCGGGTATACCGGCAGTTTGACCGGATGCGCGGGTATTCCCATCGCAAACGGGAACAGGAGGCATCCGGCTAAGGAGCAGCCGATCACGGGTGCCGGGATTGGCAGAGCGTTCCCTTTGCTTGCCTTTTTCCATCCAATGGGCCGGCCGGGCGCCATATGGCAGGAATAAACAAGCATGCAAGGAGGAAAAATATGGAACTTTTGCAGGAGTACATTGTAGCGGCCATCATGGCTATCTGTGTGGGCATCGGGTTTATCATCAAATACAGCCTGGATTTTATCCCCAACAAATATATTCCCCTTATCCTAGGAACGCTGGGGATTATTATCAACATCTGGGCGGCCGGCTGGGCGTTTACCCCTGAAATTTTG
The DNA here is from genome assembly GCA_029006015.1 of bacterium. Lineage (GTDB taxonomy): Bacteria > Bacillota > Clostridia > Christensenellales > SUG1161 > SUG1161. The sequence continues at coordinate 18,511 of JAQXFY010000081.1, read as the reverse complement.
CTGGGAGGGCTGGCCAGCGGCCTGGCGGCAACCGGCGCTTTTGAGGCGGTGCGCAATCTTGTTGTAAAGGCGGACAAAGCCGGCGGGGCAGGGGGCAATGACTGATATGCAAACCCGTTACATGCAGAAAAACCGTTGCTTTGGCTATGCTGTCCCCATCAAGCCGCGCTATATTGTGGTGCACAGCACGGGATGCGCGGTAAAGGATAAGGATGCGCTGTTTGATATCTGGAACACCGAAAAAACCGGCGCCTGCCCACATGCGATGGTGGACGATACGGGCGGGTATATTACGCTGCCGCTGACATGCAAAGGCTGGCATGTCGGCGCGGCCGGCAACGATTTTACGGTGGGATTTGAAATCTGCGAGCCGCCCCAAATGGCCTATGTGGCGGGCACGCACAACAGCGTGGTGGACACGGGTGCATACGTTCCCGGCGCACAGGAAAATATCGAGGATTTTAACCGGCGCTGGCGGCATGCGGTGGAAATGGCAGCGTACATGTGCCGGGAAACCGGCCTGGGCGCGGAAAACATTGTCAACCATGCCGAGGCACATAAGCTTGGATTCGCCAGCAACCATGCGGATACCGGGCACTGGTTTCCCCTTTTTGGCAAAAGCATGGAGGATTTTCGTGCGGAGGTAGCCAAGGCGTTGCAGGAAAGGATGCCCCCGCAGCCCGATCGCCCCATTTACCGGGTACAGGTAGGCGCGTTTTATCAAATCGATAATGCCAAACGGCTGGCGCAGGCCCTGATCGATAGCGGGTATGAGGCCATGGTGGTGGGCCAGTAGCCGGGAAAAAGGCCAATCAATGGCACAACAAGCGCGCGGATGGTGATACAGGCCATCCGCGCGTTTGTTGTGCCGGGGAAAGTGCGATGCGAAAGGCCGCCTGGTATGCCTGTATGCGGGCGAAGGCGGCACAAAAAGCGCAAACGTTCCCGATAAGTCAAAGCCGCCATGCCGGGCATTGGATAAAAGCAGCCTGGATACAGCCAAACGTGCCGCAAGGTGAACGGCCTTTGTGCATGCAAAAAAGGCCCCCTGCGGTTTTGTGCCGCAGGGGGCCGGTGATCATGGTTTATTTATTGCCATGCTTTTGATTGAAGAAACCCCTTGTTCCGATGATGCCTGCGCCGGAAATAAACAGCAGTGCAAACCAGAGGGAAAGGTTAAGATTGTCCCCGGTTGTGGGCCCGGCATCGATATGGGCCGGCGAATTGGTTGGGGTGGGCAAGGCGGCCGGTTCTGTCGGGGTAGGCAGCGGGGTGGAAATGGGAGCAGGAGTGGGAGTGCCGTCAGGAGCCAGGGGAATTGGTGGAATGGCATTATAATAAACCTCCACTTCAAACTCGCCGGATGCTCCATCGCTTGGCTGGGTTACCTGCCCATACAGGATATCATTCAATGAGTACCCTTCCGGGCATTTATCGGGAATCTCCAGCAAGGATACAGCCGGTACCGTACCGCATTCCGTCAACGCATCGTTTTTTTGGCCATCGATATAGTAGTGGATCGTATAGTTGTATACGGTATGTGCCGCCTTTAAGGCAAGTTGCGTGGAGATGGCTGTGCCCTGCGGCGTATACTGCCAAACATATACCGGGGATTCAGGGCTTTCCAGGGCATTCCAGCGGGCCGTATCAGTGCCATCCAGAATACCGTCCACATACCAGCCGTCTATGGCGTGGCTGCAATCGTCCAGGGTTAAGCCGCCCAACACACTGCCCAGCACAACCACACCGCCATAGTTGAAAAAATCGTCCCCGGCCAGCGCGGCATGGTTATCATAAAGCTTTGTTTGCTGGGAAATGGCAACCTCTCCATTATATACGCAGATGCCGCCGCCTAAACCTACCGTTGTGTTGCCGCGGATTTCCCCGCCGTTGATGGCAATTTCACCGTTCATGGTGTAAATAAAAACGGCTCCGCCAAGGCCATAATCCGAATCGTCAGCCTGACAGCCGGTTATACTGCCGCCGTTCATGGTAAAGGAAGCTCCCTGACCAAAAACGTTAACGCCGCCGCCGCCAAGCCAATGGTCCGTACAATCGATAATTTCCCCGCTTTCCATATGAAAAGTACCATTATCTATCACGCCAACGCCGCCGCCCTGGTATCCGGAGCAGTTGCTGATCTTGCCGCCGTACATATTAAAGGTGCTTTTCCCGGTAACCAGTACGCCGCCGGCAACGCTTGCCCAGTTTACACAATCGTAAATGACCCCGCCGTACATGTTGAATATGGAATTGCCGGACATCTGAATACCGCCGGCCTGCCCGCCGGAGCGGCTGTTTTGGCCAACAGAGGCAGAGGGATACATGTTCAACGTGGCGGAAGCACTCATACCGATAATGGTGCGCGTATCATCCCTTGAAGTTACCAACAAAGTCTCGGTATAATCAGGGCTTCCCAAATTCAATACCGCCGTGGAGGCCAGGTCAATATAACTACCACTCAGCATGGTTAACGAATGGCCGTTGCCATATATCGTTACTGTGTTTTTCCGAAAGTTGAGTATGGTTTGGGTAAATGCAATGTCTTCCTGCAAAACAATATCAAAGCTGCCGCTTTCTGCGGTATTGATTGCCTGGAGGGCCTGCACAAACTCTTCTGCCGATGCTACCTCGTACGTGGTGCCGGGGCCGGCAAAGGCCTGTATGGGAAGAAGCGCAAAAGCAAGGCATAGCATTGTTAAAAGGCTGATAAAATGCTTTTTTCAAAGATATTCCCCCATTCTGCTGCCGAGGGGAATTAACGGGCACGCCTTTTCCCCCACGGCATATTGCACTATCAGTTATCATAGCGTATTCTCATTATGTTTTTAAGGGGATTTTATAAAAAGAACGGTATTTTTGGCTTTTTATTGATGCATGTGGCGTGCCCTGCTCTGCAATGCTTTCAGCCGGCCGCCCTCCGGCCATTTTGCCTTGCCAACCAACCCGTAAATTGGTATGATAGATAAAGCCCAACGGGGCGCAACAGGGGAGTGAATGCCATGGAAAACGCATCTGAACGCATGGAAAAGTTTACCAAGCAGCACCTGGATCTGCCGTATTGCCAGGATGTTTCTATTTTAGGCCAGCCTGTTCAAGGCGATGGCTTTACCGTACCCAACGCCTTTTGTATCCAGCCGATGGAGGGCTGCGATGGCACGGCCATCGGCGCGCCGGGCGAATTGACCACAGCCCGCTATGAGGGCTTTGCCGCCGGCGGCGCGGGCATGCTTTGGATGGAGGCGGTGGCCGTTGTAAACGAAGGCCGCGCCAATCCGCGCCAGCTTCATATTTGCCCGCAGACCGCGGATGAGTTTAAGCGCCTGCGCGAGCGCATTGACGAGGTGGCCCATCAAAATGGCCATGCTTCGCCCAAGGTCATCATGCAGCTGACGCATTCCGGGCGTTTTTCCAATTATTCCGGCAATCTGGACCCGGTATGCGCATGGCGCCATGCTTCGCTGGATGGCCGCTACGCCAAGCAATCCCAGACGCCGCCGGTTTCTGACGAAGTTCTGCGTGCGTTGCCCGAAAAATTCTATCAGGGCGCCAAACTGGCCAAGGCATGCGGATATGATGGCGTCGATGTCAAGGCGTGCCATTTGTATCTGTTTAGCGAGCTTTTAAGCTGTTACGATCGCCCGGGCCCCTATGGCGGCAGCTTTGATAACCGTACCCGCCTGCTGATGGAGGCGGTAGAGGCCGCCCGTGCGGCGGATCCGGGTATCCTGGCGTGCAGGCTGAATATTTATGATGCCATGCCGATGGGCTTTGGCGTTAAAACCGACGGCTCGCTGGATATGGATCTGACGGAACCCATGGCCCTTCAGAAAAAGCTCGCCGATGCCGGCGTGCGCCTGATCGATGTGACCATGGGCACCCCGTATTTTAATCCCCACATCAACCGCCCCTATAATTCCGGCGGTTATACGCCCCCGGAAACGCAGGAAACCGGTGTGCACCGCCTGCTGTCCGGCGCCAGGGCGATGGTGCAAAACGACAGCCGCACCACCATCGTAGGCACCGGCTTTACCAACCTGGCTGCCGCCGCCGCCCCGGTAGCGGCAGGCTGCGTCCGGGATGGCTGGGTACACCTGGCCGGCATCGGCAGGCTGGCTTTTGCCTGCCCCAGCTTCCCGCAGGATGCCATTGCCGGGCAGATTAAACAAAACCGCCTGTGCCTGTGCTGCGGCAAATGCACGGAGCTGATGCGTGCCGGCAGCACGGCGGGCTGCCCCGTGCGCAACCCGGTATATGCGGCCATTTACCGGCGGGACGTTATGAAAAAGTGAGGGGTACAGCCATGAACAGGATTGCCATGATAACCGGTGCTACGCGCGGCATTGGCGCGGGCATTGCATTGGAACTGGCGCGCCAGGGCTATACGCTGGCGGTGACCGGAACCTCGCCGGAGGGGGAAAAGGGCGAAACCATGTCCACCCTGCGCGATATGGGCGTGAAATGCATGTATGTGCCCATGAATTTGGGCGACAGCGCGCAGCGCAGGCAGGCGGTGGAACAGGTTTATGCCCGCTTTGGTCGTTTGGATGTGCTGGTCAACAACGCGGGAATGGCCCCCAGGGTGCGCCTGGACTTGCTGGAAATGAAGGAAGAAAGCCTGGATGAGCTTTTAAACGTCAACCTTAAGGGTACGTTTTTGCTAACCCAGGATGTAGCCCGGCGCATGCTCGCCCAGCCCAAGGAGGGCGAGGTTCCCCCGTGTATTATTGTGGTATCCTCCATCTCGGCGGAGGTATCCTCCATCAGCCGGGGGGAATATTGCATATCCAAGGCAGGGCTGTCCATGGCCGTTAAGCTGTTTGCCGACCGCCTGGCGGCGGAGGGCATCAACGTATATGAAGTGCAGCCCGGCATCATCGCCACGGATATGACTTCCGGCGTCAAGGCCAAATACGATGCGTTGATCGCCGGTGGGCTGACGCCCATCCCGCGCTGGGGCCAGCCGGCGGATATCGGCCGCGCGGTGGCCGCGCTGGCGGGCGGGGCGCTGCCGTATTCCACGGGCGAAATCATCCATGTCGATGGCGGCATGCACATCCAGAGGCTGTAAGCATATGGAAAAATTGGATATTCAAACGCAATGCGGGGCGAGGATCCCCGCCGTCCGGGCCGGGGCCGTTGTGGTGGGCTCCGGCGCGGCGGGGCTTAGCGCCTGCCGCCATTTAAAGCGCATGGGCGTGGACGTGGTGCTGATGACGGAAGGCCTGTACATGGGCACCAGCCGCAACACGGGCAGCGATAAGCAAACCTATTATAAGCTGGGCATGGCGGGCGATACGGCCGACAGCGTGCAGCGCATGGCGCAGGATTACATGGCGGGCGGCGCCATGGATGGCGACCAGGCGCTGGTGCAGGCGGCGCTGAGCGCCCGCTGTTTTTTTGATCTGGTCTCCCTTGGTGTTCCCTTTCCTCAAAACGAGGCGGGGGAGTATGTCGGCTATAAAACCGATCATGATCCGGCACGGCGGGCGACTTCCTGCGGGCCGCTGACCTCCAGGGCCATGACGCAGGCCCTCCAGCGCGATGTCGAGGCGCTGGGCGTGCCCGTGCTGGATGGGTGGCACGCCATCTCCCTGTTGGTGAAGGATGGTTGTGTGGGGGGCGTGTTGGCGCTGGACCGCGGCGCTTTGCCGGGTGAGCAGGCCTGCGGCCTTCGGGCGGTGCTGGCGGGCAGCGTGGTGTATGCGGTGGGCGGGCCGGCCGGACTGTACGGGGCCAGCGTTTATCCCGAAAGCCAGTTTGGCGCGACGGGCCTGGCGCTGGAAGCCGGGGCGCGTGCCGTTAATCTGACGGAATGGCAATATGGCCTGGCTTCTACCAAATTCCGCTGGAACCTGTCGGGAACCTATCAGCAGGTGCTGCCCCGGTATGTTTCCACGGCACCGGATGGCAGTGACGAGCGGGAGTTTTTATCCGAAGGCTTTTCGCGCCCTGGCGATGCGCTGGATGCCGTGTTTTTAAAGGGATATCAATGGCCCTTTGATGCTTCCCGTGCGGCGGGCGGCTCTACGCTGGTGGATATTTTGGTCTACCGCGAAAGGCGGTTGCGCGGGCGGCGGGTATATTTGGATTACCGGGTAAACCCCAGCGCGCTGATGGAAGATGGCAAGCCCGATTTTACCCGCTTGGGGGAAGAAGCCAGGGAATACCTGGCGCGCTCCGGCGCCGGGCAGGATACCCCGTATCAGCGGCTGTGCCATATGAACCCCGATGCCGTCAAGCTGTATCGGGACCATGGAATCGATTTGGAGCACGAAATGCTGGAGATCGACGTGTGCGCCCAGCATTTAAACGGGGGATTGGAAGGGGACAGCTGGCGCCAGAGCAACCTGGAGGGCTTTTTCCCCATCGGCGAATGCGGCGGCACGTTTGGCATCAAACGCCCGGGTGGTTCCGCGCTTAACGATACGCAGGTGGGCGCGCTGCGCGCCAGCCAGTGGATCGCCGCACGGCGCAACCAGCAGGGCGGTGGCGCAGGCTGGGAAAAAGCCTGTGCGGCGCAGGCCGGGGAGTGGCTGACGCGCCTGCGCGCCATTGCCGGGCGGCAGGGGCAGGGCAATGTGCACGAGGCGCGCCGGCGGGCTCAGGCCCGTATGGATGCCAGCGCAGCCTGCATCCGCAGCCGTCAGGGGCTGGCGGAAGCCATGGAACAGGCCCGGGCGGAGCTTGGCGCCTTTGACAGCGATACCGTGCTGGGCCAGGCTACAATGATTGAGGCCATGCAAAACCGCGACCGGCTGATAAGCGAAATCGCCGTGCTGTCGGCCATGCTGGATTATATCGATAAAGGCGGCGCCAGCCGCGGCAGCTTTTTGGTGCAGCAGACGGGCGGCATGCTGCCGGCGCCCGGGCTGGAGGATGTGTTTGCCTTTGACCAGGGCCCAAAGATGGAAGAGTGCATCCAATGTACGCAGGTGGTTATGCAAGATGGCCTGCCCCGCGTTACCCACACCTGGCGCGGCGTGCGCCCCATCCCCGAGCGGGAGGATTGGTTTGAAAAGGTATGGGCGGCTTACCGGCAGGATGGCGGTGTGCGGCCGCTGGGATAAGGCTGCGGGCGGATTGGGATGCCGGTGGGGCACCCTGATGCCGGCAGGAAAGATACACCAAGGGCAAGCGCCAAAGCCGTATACCGGCGGGGCGGATAAATGGGCTTGCATCGTGGATATGCGCGGCTGTAGCGGCCGGGCACAAAAAGCGGCCTTTCCAATGGCAGGGCCTGATGCAAGGCGGGCCGAAAGGGCGTACACGGCAGCGGTGCCGGTGATGGCCGCTTGCAGGACGGAAATGGATTGATTGAGGCGGGGCGGCTTTTGCCGCCCCGCTTCATGATATGGCAGGAAAAAGGCATCTGGGCTGCGGCCCTGTCCCGATGGGCGGGGACAGAGCCAAGTGCCTTGCGGCGGGCTGCGGCAAAAAACAGGCAGCCATGCCATGCAGGGGGATGCTTGCCGGGCTTAGCGTGTTTCGCCCGTATCGCGCATATAAACGGTGGGCGCGCTGGTATAGGTGCAGGCGGCGATAAAATCCTTTTCCTCGCACCGGTCGGCCAGATCGGGCCATTTGGCTACGGCAAAGCGCATGGCATCTACACAATCCAGCTGCCAGGTGGCTGCCATATTGGTTAAAAAAGCATCGCAGCGCTGCTTGATATCATCGGCCAGCGCCTGGGCGATGGCATGGCGTGCGCGCTGCACCGTCATGGAAGCATCCTGGCAGACAAGTTCAATGACATTGGCGGTGACTTTAAGATGAAGGGTAAATTGCAGCGCATCCCCTTCGCGCCGTACCGTCACCGTGCGGCCGGTTTGGATAAAGGCGCTGCCGCGGATGGCAATGCCATCCACACTACAGCGATAGGGCACAAAGGAATGGGCATCCTCCTGGCGCAGCAGCGATAAGGTTATGCTGTCATCCAGGCCGATGATCTGCTCCAGGGTATCCTTTCTGAAAATGCCAAGGCCAACCACATCCAGTTCCTCGTCCATGGGGGCGATAACGGGCACGATGGGATTGCAGCCCTTTGTCATAACATCGCGGGCAAAATCGTAAAAATTGGTGGATGGGAAAACCTGTTGCGGCTTTCTGCGGCTGAGCATCTGGCGCAGCTGCCAAAGCTGGTCGGCATCGGTCAGGTAATTGGACATGATCTGCCCGGCGTTATCCTGGCAGATACAAAGCTCAAAAATCATGGGGATCTGGGCATCACGCAGCACCAGATCCATCAGCTGTGCAATGCCCTGCCTGGCCATTTCCTCGTTTACCATCAAGGATTGCAGCAGCCCGGCCAGCCAGCGGTTATCGCTGGAAGCCGCCAGGCGCTGCAAGGCAATGCCAAGTACCTCGCCCTGCGCATGGGAAATGGCGGGCGGGGATTGCTCCGATTGATAATAGCGGAAGTACATGGCGGTCGCCTGGATGGATCGGGTATCCGGCAGGTAATCGATGCCGATGACCAGCGGATAGGTAATGTTGCCCAGGCTGACGGCATCCCAACAGCCCGTCAGGCCGGCCAGCATCAGGATGAGCAGCAGGCAAAGCGCTTTTTTGATGTTTTTCATGCCGTGGGCTCCTTTTTTCTGGAAAATAAAAGCAGAAGGGCCGGCAGGGCAATGCCAAAGATGAAAAAGGCAATGCCGCCCAGCGGGATAATCAGCAGCAGCATGTCGATATTGGGAATGGCCAGGCATACCGCAAACGCCCCCACCGCCCATAAAACGGCCAGCCCCCATTTGCCGCGCGGGTTATCCAGGCGGGGAAAACCCTGCTGCATGCTGATGCGCGTGGCCAGCGCATAATTGGAAATGGGCTTTAGGGTGATTAAGTTAAACACCATCAGCATAAAAAGCTCCAGGCGGGAGGACAGGGCGTTATCGTTGATCTTAAGCATGGTTACCGCCGGGAACAGCATCTTGCCAAGCAGCCCCTGGCCCATGGTTGCCATGGCGGTAACCGTCATGACGGTGATAAAAAGGCCGGCCAGCAGCGTGGAGATGACGCCGCTTTTTTTGATGGTGCCCGGCGGGCTTTGCGGGCCGAAAACAAGCAGCGTTTCGATGCCGGCATAGGTATAGCATACCGGCAGCAGGCTGGATTTAAGCATGCCCCAATCCGGCAGGCCGATGGCAAGCTCCGTCATGCGGCCCTTGCTCCAGGGGTACAGCGCCATGGTCAAAATATAAAAGCTGGTCACAAACAGGATTTCGTTCATGCGCCCAATGGCCGATGGACGAAGCGCGGCCGACCATCCCCCCACAAGGCACAGGATGCCCATCAGGATATATCCCGGCGTGGTGGGCAGAAAATACAGCGAGATCAGCTCCTTCTGCAGGCGGATGAGCAGGGCGGACATGCCGATAAAGTAGATGGAATAAAGCAGATGGATCAAGCCGGAAAGCGGAAGCTTGCGGCTGGACAGGGCGCTGAAGATAAAGGTGCTGGCCAGCGGAAAAACCATGCCGATCAGCGGCATCATCCATGCCAGCCGGCCGGCTGTACGGCTGATATCGGCGGGCAGTATCAGGTAATAGGTGGTCAGCATGGTGCCCGACAGCAGGCAGATAAGCTGGCGCGGGGTGATGCGGTTGAGGGGCTTAGCATTGCCGATATTATCCATGCCGGCGCGCCTCCCCGTTGCGGATGGGGTTTTTATTGGGCCAGGAGCGGGGGCGCAGGTAATTGTGCCTGAGGCCGGCGGCCAGCAGCGTATCGCCCAGGTCGCTGGGCAGCAGGGGGGCAAATGGGGCCAGATAGGGCGTGCCAAAGGATTGGGCGCGCGCAAGGATAAGTACCAAAATAAACGCCCCGATGGCCACGCCAAACATGCCGAAGGCGGCGGCTGCCAGCATGATGCTGATGCGCAGCATGCGGCCGATCATGGATAAATGGGGGCGCGGTATGACGCCGCTGGCCAGCGTGCTCAGCGTAATGATGATGACCGTTGGCGCCGAAGCGATGCGGGAGGAAACCAGCGCTTCCCCCAGCACGACGCCGCCGACAATGCCGATGGCCGATGCGGTAATGGCGGGCAGGCGCGCCGTTGATTCCAGGATGAGCAGCATGAGTATTTCCACCAGCAGCACCTCGGCCAGAAGCGGAATGGGCACCTGGTAGCTCAGCGCCGACAGCATGGATAAAAGCCCGGGCGGCAGCAGGGTTTGCTGAAACAGCATAACCGCCACATACAGCCCGGGTAAAAGAACGGATGCAATAAAGGCGGCATAACGCAGGATGCGCGCGATGGAGGCGGAAATGGGCTGCTCGCCATAATCATCGCCGGATTGAAACATATCGGCAAAAATGGTGGGCACGATGAGGGCAAAGGGCGATTGATCCAGGATAATGGCGATGCGCCCTTCGCTTAAGCAGGCGGCTACGGTATCGGGCCGCTCCGCAGGGCGGGCGCCCGGAAAGGGCGCCGTATCGTGCGAAAAATAAGGGATGAGGGCGTTGATGGTGGGCACGTTATCGACGTCGATGCGCTTTAAGTGCGCCATCACCCTTTGCACCAGGCCATCATCCGCAATGCCTTGTATATACAGCACCCCGCACTTTTGGCGCGATTGCTTACCCAGTATCAGGCTTTGGCACATAAGGTTGGGCGTGCGCATGCGCCGGCGGATCAACGTCAGATTTTGCTGCAGGCCCTCGGCAAAGCCCTCATGGGAAGCAAAAACCGTGCGGTCGGTACCCGAATCGGATATGCCGCGCGTGGGGCCGCCCCGGGCATCGACAACAAAAAACTGCGCCGGGGGCAGCATGATAACCGTCAGCCCATCAAAAATGGTATCCATTACATAGCCGGGCGTCGGGGAGCATTCCGGGGTTTTGCACTGTGCGGCCTCCAGCGCCTGTGCGGCCCCGCCAAGGATGGTGCACCGCGTCAGCGGCGCCACAACATCGCGCCCCAGCTGCTCGCTATCAACAAGGGAGGCGATAAAGGCAATGGTGCCGGCCTCGCCCGCGGCGGTAACAAAGGGGCGGATCTGCAAATCCCATTGGGCGTGCTCGACGGCACGTAGGGCATCCAGCGCCGATGAATAAGGGGTTGGCAAGGCATTCACCTCGTAGATGGATTTTGCCTAGTTTGTGCAGCGCCGAGCCGCCCTACACATAAAGAATGCCATAAAGCGCTTTTGAAGTAAAAAATGTATGTGCGCCTGCCATCGGCTAAAGTGCCTTTGCGCCATGCTGCACCCCCAAATGGCCGGTTTTCATGCGTGCCCGGCGGGCGGCCAATACCATGTCGGCTAAACCGGTAGCTAAAAATTGATATAGCGGCCGGCAATGTTATTGGGAAAATGGCGCCTCAAGCGCGTTGTCCCCGGGAAAAAGGCTTAAATTCGGCCCGATGCGTGCCAAGACTGTGGCCGGTTTGGCGGCCGGGCAGCGTTTACAGCACGCGCCGGGCTATGCGTTTTTGGGGAAAAAAGGTAAAATGGCAGGAATGATGCTAAAGTCATCCGGCAATTTTAATTTATCTATTCCGTTGGGGGCTGAAATTGGGTATAATAACAATTAGCCAAAGGTGGAGGTGATGATGAGCATGACGCAGGAATTGCAGCGGATATGGGAAACCATCGTGCGCACAATCACCCTTTATAATTTTAAGGACCTGCTGGACATGATCATCATCGCGGTGGTCATTTACAAACTGCTCGAGCTGGCCAGGGAAACCCGGGCGATGCCGGTTTTAAAAGGGCTGGGCTTTATCCTGATTGCCGCACGCCTGGCGGAGATGATCGGCCTGCAGGCGGTAGCCTGGATGCTTAATTACATCATCAGCGCGGGCGCCATCGTTATGGTCATTGTTTTTCAGCCGGAGCTTAGGCGCGCATTGGAACAGCTGGGCAAAAAACGGTATTTTTCAAAGGCGGCGGGCGGCCTGCTGCAAAACAATGAGGAACGCGCCGATTTGGCCTGGGTGGGGGAGGAAATCATCCGGGCGCTGCTTGATCTGTCCAAAAACAGGGTGGGTGCCCTGATTGTCATCGAGCGCAAGCAGCCGCTGGAGGATATTATCCATACCGGCACGCGGCTGGAGGCACTTGTATCCCAGCCGTTGCTGGAAAACCTGTTTGTGGATGGTTCGCCCCTGCATGACGGCGCGGTTGTCATCCGGGATGACCGCATCGTGGCGGCGGGCTGCTTTTTGCCCTTGACCCCGCAGGACGGGCTGGACCGTTCGCTGGGCACGCGCCACCGCGCGGCTGTCGGCGTCAGCGAGGTTTGCGATGCCCAGGTTTTTGTGGTATCGGAGGAGACGGGGATTATCTCCATCGCGCATGAAGGCAAGCTGATGCGCAGCCAGGATATCAAAACCCTGCGCGCACGGATGGAGGAAATATTTGGCCGCCCCGCCCCGCAGGTTTCCTTGAGCGAGTGGTTCAAGCGGAGGACGCGCCATGAGTAATATAGTAACCGCATTTTTTAAAAAAATATGGACGGATTTCCGCCATAACTGGGGATATAAGGTGATCGCCATCATCTTTGCCCTGATTTTATGGAGCTATGTGCTGACTGAAACCAACCCCATGCGTACCATTGTTTACCGCAATATCAATGTGGTGTGTACGGGGCTGGAGCAGCTGGAAGGCAACAAGCTGATGTTATCGGAAAGCATCGAAAGCAAGGCGCGTGTCAGCATCCGTCTTCAGCAAAGCGATGCCCAGCTGCTGAACAAAAGCGCCATCCGCATTGTTGCGGATGTATCGGAGGTAACGGAAGCCGGCCAGTACAGCATTCCGCTTAAGGCAACCACGCCCTATGGCCAGCCCGTACAGATTGTTCCCGAAAGCATTGAAATTAAGGTGGAACCGCTGGAAATCAAGCAGGTGCCGGTGGAATGCCAGCCTAATGTTGAGTTGCCGGAGTCGGCCTGGCTGGCGATGGAAAGCCTGTCGCCGGCAACCATCCGCGTATCCGGCCCGGTTACGATGGTGGACCGCGTGGCCAAAGCCATTGTCAGGGTGGATAACAGCCAGGTGCCATCGGAATTTTCGGAATCGGTTGCATTTGAGCTGGTGGATGCCGATGGCCGGACGCTTCAGGATAATACGCTTAAATGCGATGTTGCCGCGGTGGTGGTCAAGCGCAATATTTATCGCAAACTACAGGTGCCGGTCAAGCTGGAAGGCAGCCTGATCGATCAGGCCGAACTGGCCGACGGCATGGTGGTGGATAACGTGCGCTGCCTGCCTGAAAGCGTTTGGATTGCCGGGCCGGAGGAAATACTCCAGGATATTGATGGCATTCAGGTGGCGCCCTTTGCCATTGGCGATGAAAAGCAGAGCTTTACCAGGCAGGTAGCCCTGCTGCTGCCCGATGGTGTGGTATGGTGCGATTACCATGCCGTCGATGTGGTGGTGGAGCTTTCGCAGGAGCAGGCGCATCGGGAGTTTAAGGGTCTTCAGGTGCAGCAGGTTACTAAAACCGGGCTGGAGGCACTGGAAGAAATGTCGGCCAGCGTTACGGTGACCGGGCCGCGTATGCTGGTGGAGGCTTTGACCGCGCAGGATATTCAGCTGCTCGTGGATGGCCGTAATCTTGTTCAGGGCGAGCACGAGGTGGCCATTATGGCCGTGCTGCCGGAAAAGTTCCAGGGATTAACGGTAACGGTCAGCCCATCGGTTGTAACCATTTTGGTTTCCTAAAAGGGTTGTGCGCATAAAAATATAGGCAGGGAACAAGGGCAAACGCGGAAAGGGGGGGCCCGTGGATGGTTGTCTTATCGGTGATTGGCGATGGATTTGCCCGTTGGATAGGCGGAATAGGCAATGCCATCAGCACATGGGCGGAGCATACCTTTTCGGGAGAATCGTTTGAAAATATGCTGCAAAATGGTTTTTCCGGCGCCATGAGGGTGGCCCTCATCTGGCTGGCTTTCATTATTGCCCTGTGCATCGTGGTGGATTTCCTTTGCCAGCTGCAGTGGGACAAGACCATTCGATATGCCAAAATCTTTCTTGATGCTTGCCGCCGCCGCCGGGCCCGCCGGCACGAGGAAAAGCTGGAGCGCGAAACCGTGCGTTCCCTCAGCCAGCAGCCCGATACCCTGCCGGAAGGCATGGTGCAAAAATTAATGGCCACTTCCGGCCAGCAGCAATTTAAAGAGATGACGGAGCCGGAGGACACAAGGCCGGTAACCGCGCCGGAGCCTTCGATCCGCCTGGCAGGCATCAGGCAAAAAACGCTGCCGTTGGTGCCGCTGATGCAGGATAAGGATCTGCCGCCGGATGATCCGGAATTGGAAAGCCAGTTGGAGCAGGCCTTGGAGGAAACCGGTATTGTACCGCCCAGAACCCAGGCGCTGCAGGATGTGCAGGCCGAGCGTACCCGTGTGTTGGGGACCATTGCATCTACGGCGGAGGCCAAGGGTATCAAGGCATCGGGTATCGTGCGTGTACGCCTGGCCTGCTACCGCGTATGGATGGATATCCGCAGCTTTTGTGCGCGCACGGCCCGCCGTATATGGCGGGCAGCCAGGCGCTGTACCCAGGCGTTTGCCGCAGGATGCAAAGGAGTGTGTAGCAAGGTGCGTGCCGGGGGCAGCCAGGGGGCGAAGAGCCCCGGGGCAAGCGGCAGTGTATCCGCCGGGGAAGGGCAAACGCATATACCGCCGGATGGAACCGGCGATGCAAATGATGAGAATAGAGGCTAGGCAAGATGGAGCGTATTCAGATTTTCATGGGCGGATATGGCAGCGGAAAAAGCGAGCTTGCGCTGGCCGCGGCGCTGGAAAAATCCCGACAGAGTAAAACGGCGCTGGTTGATCTGGATATCATCAATCCATGCTTCAGATCCAGCGAACAGCGCAAACTGCTGGAGGATTGCGGTGTGGAGGTATATGCGCCGACGTTTGCCGGCACCACGCTGGATCTGCCCGCGCTGCCCGCCCGCATTCAGGGCGTGCTGCAACAGCAGGAGCTATCGGTTTTCCTGGATGTCGGCGGCGATCCGGATGGTGTGGTGGCACTGGGCCGCTATAACGCCATTTTGCAGGAACAGGGCTTTAACGCTGTTTTTGTGATAAACACGCTCAGGCCCTTGCAGCGCAACGCGCAGGATATCATTCAGCTGATGGGCGAAATCTGCCAAAAGGCCCGTTTGTGGCCCAAGGGGCTTATCAATAACACCAACCTGGCCCATGAATCCCGTGCGCTGCATGTGGTGGCAGGGCAAAAAATTGTGGAGCAGGTAGCCGATAAAACCGGCATTCCCTGTGTGGGCATTACGGCGCTAAAAGAAGTGATCGATGAGCTGCCCCAGCCCTTTGTTTCGCGCTACGGCCATATGATCCGCCCGGTATCGCTGAGGATGCGGCCGGATTGGCTGGGCTGAAAGCATGCAGCTATATGCCGGGAACGGTAAAAGCCGGGCCCGGCATCTTTTTTGCCATGTCATAAGTGGAATTGCCCCCGCTTATGTCTACCATGCACAGGCCGTCACAGAAAAATGCCATACGGCTCATGCCGATAAACCCGATGTAGGCCAGGCTTTTATACGTCTTTTTCAAAGCGGGAACAAGGCAACCGCACGGCGAATGATGGTATGCTGCTTTGGAAGATCAAAGCAGGAATATACGCCCGATGCGGGCGGCTCGGAAAGAGAAAATGGATAAAATCACACCGGCCTGGCGATGATGGTGGCCATCTCCAGGAAAATAGTTAGCATCCATGGTGGGCAGATCAAGGATGAAAGCCAAAATGGTGCTATCCGCTTTACAGAAATCTTGCCCCAAAAGGCCAGACTTGGGGATGAAGCAGCATGCCGGGGAGGGTATGCTGGGATCATAACTTTTGCGGCAATCAATCACCCCTGGCCGTGTGCAGACAGCCAGGGGCGTAGCGGGTTGGGGTTACACGCCTTTCCAAGCGGCTTGATGGCCACTAAAGGCCATGATATAAAATGTGATGGCACGCATTGCCCTCAGTCGGTGCGCTGCTTTATTGATTCAGGCAGACGGTGGCCTTTTCCAGCCGGTGATCCCGAATATCCGTTACCTTGATGTGTAGGGAGCAGACATCCAGCTCAAAGGTGGAGCCGTCCTCCGGCACAAAGCCATGTTGGGCAAATACAAAGCCGCCAAAGGTTTCAAATTCATCCGTTGGCAGGGCGACATCCAGCTGTTCGGCCACATCGTCCAGCGGGGCGATGCCGCGGATCAGCCAGGTAGAGGAATCCAGCCGCTGAATCGGCTCGGGATCTTTGGGCTTGGTTTCATCATCCTCCAGATCGCCTACCAGCTGCTCCAATAAATCGAACATGGTAACAATGCCCAGCACGCCGCTGTATTCATCCAGTACGACGGCCATGTGATTGCGGCTTTTTTTCATTTGCTGAAACAGGGTATCGGCACAGATGCTGTCCGGCACAAAATAAGCGGGCTTAACGGCGTGGGCCATGACGCTTTTGCGGGATTTATCTGCCAGGCGGAAGTAATCTTTGGCATCCAAAATGCCCACGATATGGTCGACAGTCTCATCGCATACAGGGTAACGGGAATGGCGGCTGTCATGGATGGTTTTATCCCATTGCTCCGGCGTTTCCTCCATCCATAAAACCGTCAACTCGGTACGGTGGGTAGCAAATTCGCCGACGGTTAAATCGTCAAATTCAAAAACGTTTTGAATGATTTCCTGCTCCTGGGTATCGATGACGCCTTTCTGGCTGCCTACATCCACCATCATGCGGATTTCTTCTTCGCTGACTTCCTCATCCTCGGCATTGGGATCGATGCCCAGAAGGCGCAGGATGCAGTTGGTGGATGCGGTCAACACCCATACGATGGATGCGGTAAGCTTGGCCACGATACTGATCATGGTGGCCATACCAAGCGCCAGGGATTCTGCCTTTTTCATGGCCAACCGCTTGGGTACAAGCTCGCCAAATACAAGGGTAAAATAAGATAAAATCAGGGTGATGACTACAACGCAAATGGCGTTTAGCGTGGATGGAGCAATGGGCATGCCAAGGCCGATCAGCCAGTTGACCAGCCTATCGGAAAAGTTATCGGCGGCAAAGGCGCTTCCCAAAAAGCCGGATAAGGTGATGGCTACCTGAATGGTAGCCAGAAACCTGGCAGGCTGGCTGGTCAGCCGGGCCAGGCGGATGGCGCGTTTGTCCCCGGATGCAGCCAGCTGCGCCAGTTTGTTGTCGTTCATGGAAATAACGGCGATTTCGGCGCAGGCAAATACCGCGTTGAGGGCGATCAGGATTACCTGCAAAAGGAGTTGGAATATAAGCGGGTCGTCCAAAGTTAAACCTCCTACATGCTGTGTAAAGTAGTGGATGATATGCACACCAAGTGGCGATCAGACATCGGCATGCATTTTAAAACACCGTTTGGGACATGGCCAAAAAACAAAAACATAACCTGTACCCCTGACGGGGCCAAGGTTATGCTTTATAGAAGAAGTGGATATGAAAAATAGGGGCGGTTATCGTTGGCAGGGTCGTTGTTACTGTCGCTGTCCATGGCGGCTAAGTTTCTCTCCCATATGTATAATTTGGCATGTAGTATAGGCGATAGCGCCGGATTTGTCAATGCTGGATGGAAAAATCCGGCGTGGCCGGACAATGGGGCGGATATCCAATGTATAGGGACATACCTTGGGCGTGGATGAGGCGGACGCTACCGCATAGCACCTGCGGTGGCTCCTAAGGGAAACAGAAAAGCAATGCCCCTTGCCCTGATTGGCCTGGTATAAGGAAGGCTATGCCAGGGTATTCAAAGGCGGAAGGCACACCCGTGCAGGTGCAATGATACATAAAACATGGCGCGCTTGTGCCTTTGGCGGCCATGCCGGTTGGTATTGGGTATGGCACCCCGGGGGCGCCCGGCCGTGCGTTTATCCAAATTATCTCCCAAGGCCCCAAATAGAAAATGGTGCTTTGGAAAACCTAAAATCCATACAGATTAAAAGGGGAATGCGGTTTAGGCATTCCCCTTCTTTTTAAGGGAACCGGTTTTTACAGCGCCGGATATACCAACTCGCCGCCGGAGGGCAGCGCCTGGCGCACCAGCGCGGTGGAGCGGCTGGAGGCGATAATCTCCTGCGCGGTTACCTCGCGCCCCAGTTGTTGGGACAGATAGATGCCCTCACTGATCAGCATGGTATCCAGCGCGATGCCCGCGGTATCGATGGCGGGCACGCGGCCCAGCAGGCTGCCGATCCAGTGGTGCTGGGGGGAATCAAAAAAGCGGAAATCGGGGTTTAAGGAATGCCAGCGGTCCTCATCGGCATCCAGGTTGAAGGTGGCGTTCATGGCCATATCCGCCAGGAAGGAATGGAAGGAAAACTGCGGGGCCAGGCGCACGCCGCCTTTGGAACCGGCCAGGAAGCTGCCCTCAAAGGCGTTCATGTGGATGGCCCAGGATTCCAAAATATCCATCGTGGCCCCGCCCTCAAACGTGGCAAAGCCGACGCCCAGCTCGTCAACATCAAAACCGCCTTCCTTGCGGCGGGCTTCATCCATATCCAGCTCCTGA
>JAQXFY010000080.1 GCA_029006015.1 bacterium | reverse complement strand
CGGCTGTTGGGATCATGCACGGTAACGCGGCCCTCGGCCGGGGCATCGGTCAGCACGATAAAGTGGCCGGTGGTGGTAAAATCCCCCGCCTTGACGGATACGATAATGGGCTTGCCTTCCCGCAGGCGCTTGGTGATAACGCCGGCATCCAGCGGTACCTCCGTGGCCGTTAGGCCAAAGGCGGCGGCACCCTGGGTCATCAGGCTCCACGCCGTGCCGATGCCATGCACATAATGCCCGTTTTTCTGGGCGTAATCGGCGATGACGCGCGGGCTGTAGGCGGTGTTGCCGGTTAAATAGCTGGCCACCATGGACAGGCAGGTCGGCCCGCAGCCGCTCAGTGCCATCATGCTGGAGCCGTACATGTCGTATCCCCAGCGCGGATCCCATTGCAAAAGCAGGGGTATGCCGCCGGCGGTATCGCTATCGGCCAGGCTGACGGCGGCCTGGGAAGAGGGGCGGTCGGGATAACCCAGCACAAAATCGATGGTTTCGGGGTTGCGCAGCACCAAATCCAAAAGCTCGGCCGGATAATCGTCCAAATGGCCCAGCATGGCCTCCACCTTGGGATATTCCTGTGCCATTTCGGTTAGATCGGCCATATACTGGTGATATTGCCGGCTGCGGTTATGGGCCTGGATGCCAAAGTAGATGGCGGCCGATACCCCGCCAAGCAGCACGATAACGGATGTAATAAAAGCGGCAAGGCGCTTTTTGTTGGTGATGATCCTTTTTTTCAAAGGGGGGCCTCCTTGATGGAAAATACAAGCCGCGGGCGTGAAGCATACCTGGCCTGTTGATTGGACGCCTAAATGCCGGGCCAGGTTTTTATTTGTAAAGGCAGGAACCATTGGCCGCGCCGCGCCGTCCTATGGTTAAAATTGGATGATGCTGCCCGCGCTATCCTGTTGCCAAGGCCGGGGCGGCGCGATATAATAAGCCATACCCATGGCGGACGGAATAGTTTATTCTTTTTTATGTGAAAATTGTGTGAAAACGAGGTGCTTTTCCGTGGCTGAACGCTCAAGATATCCAACCAGGCCTTCCCAGGGGGGGAAGCCCAACCGGCCCCGGCCTTCCAGCCACCGGGCTGCACCCGCGCGCAGCACCAACGGTGCGGCCAAGCGTATTGCTTTGATCGTTACCGTAACGGTGGTTGGCATTGCTTCGATATGCGTGGGGATGGCCATTAAGGGCGCTATCCGCAAACAGCAGATGACGGAGGAACAAAGGCGCCTGGAGCAGCAGCAGAACGAGCTGCTTGCCCAGCAGACGTTCTATCCCGGCGTTACCTTGGATGGGCAGGATATCGGCGGTAAAACCAAGGACGAAGTTATCAATTCCCTGCTTAGCCGCCAGTCCCAGATGCGGCTGGATTTCAGGGCCTATATCACGCATGAGGCGACAACCTGGACGGTATCCGGCGATACGGCGCAGCTTAAAATCGATTACGAGCAGGCGCTGGAGCGCGCCTGGAACCTGGGGCGCGAGGGTACGCGGGAGGCCCGGCTGTCGGAAATCGACCGGGCGGCCAGGGAAGGCGCGCATTTTACAACGCAAACCACCTGGAACCGGGAGGCGGTGCAGGATTTTATCCGCAAGGCCGCCGACACGCTGATTTCTCAGCCGATAGATGCCAAAGTTATCAAATTTGATCCCGAGCTGCCCGAAGGCCAGTGGTGGGAGTTCAGCGATGATGTGTCCGGCGTATCCGTCGATGTGGAAACCATTGAAAATGCAGTGCTCAAAGCGCTGGAGGATGGCGCCTACGGCCAATCCTTTGAAATGGTTACCCAAACGGTGCCTGCCGGCATGACGCGCGCCATGCTGGAAGGGGCAACCAAGAAAATATCCAGCTATACCACGCCCATCCTGGGCTCCTCCGCGCGCGATGTCAACATCAACCTGGCCTCCAGCGCGGTGGCGGGCTCCATCATCATGCCGGGGGAAACCTTTTCCTATAATAAAACCACGGGCCCGCGCACCGTCGAAAACGGGTATGTGGAAGCCGATATCATCGTCAATGGCAAGCTGGTGCCCGATCCGGGCGGCGGCGTGTGCCAGGTGGCGGGTACGCTGTACAATGCCGTGGTGTGTGCAGACCTTACCATTGTGGAGCGCCACCAGCATTCCCTGACCAGCCTGTATATCGCCCCGGCATTGGATGCCACGGTGTTTTATGACAGCAATACCGATTTCCGCTTCCGCAACGATGGCGATACACCGGTGTATATTGCCCGCAAATTCGATAAGACCAACCGCAAGCTGACCATCATGATCTATGGCGCGCCGCTTAAGGATGGCATAACCATCAAGACCGAATCCGAGGTCACGGGTTACGAACCGGCCCCGGAGGGCGTTAACGAGGTGCTGGATACATCGCTTCAGCCGGACGAGCGCGTGCTCAGCGTTAAAAAGCGCATCGGCACCCGCGCTACGGCGTACAAGGTGTATTTGGATAAGGATGGCAAGGAACTCCGGCGCGAGGTGCTGTCCAACGATTTTTACAAGCCAACCAAGGAAACCTGGCTGGTAGGCCCTGCGCCCAGCCCGACACCGGAGGCTACCCCGCAGGCAACGCCTGTGCCCACGCCCGGGCCCACCCCTGTGGTTACTCCGTAAGCGGGGTATGAAAGGCACGGATGGTGAAAATGGATAAAAACAACCGCTGAAAAAGGGCGGGGTGCTTGAAACAAAAGCGCCCCGCTTTTGTTTTTGTGCTTTTGTCTGTCGTCATCTTCTTATGCAAAGCTTTCGGCCCGCTGTGCCGCGGCCGGATGCATCTAAAGGCTAAAAAAGGGAGGGGCCGGCGGGCAAGGCGAGCTGTTTGCAGGGGCACATGGCGCGGCGCGGCCCGGCCGGCAAGCGGCGGCTATACAAGCCGCGTGC
The DNA here is from genome assembly GCA_029006015.1 of bacterium. Classification (GTDB taxonomy): domain Bacteria; phylum Bacillota; class Clostridia; order Christensenellales; family SUG1161; genus SUG1161. The sequence goes on along the minus strand of JAQXFY010000080.1, from coordinate 2,752 downwards.
AATTTATCCCCGCCGGGGGCCGGCAAGCTTGCTTTTTGGCCGCATATTGGGTAGAATTATTGTGGGGTCACTTGGAGGATAAATTCAGTGCCCCGCGTTTTTCAATAGGGGAGGCGAAAGCAGCATGTATCAAGCCGGAAAAACCAGCATCCCGGAAGGGCTGGGCGCCCTGGCCCTGGAAGGGGAAGGGGTGCGCGCGCTTGTTATCCCCGAGCGGGGGGCACAGTTGTATTCGCTGACGGCTTTTGGCCGGGAATGGCTGGATGCTTCCCAGGGCATCCTGCCCCAGGATAAAATCCGTTGCGGGGCGCCTATTTTGTTTCCCACGCCCAACCGCATGACCAATGCCACCTACACCTTTCAGGGGCGGACTTACCATCAAACGGTAAACGGCGTGCCGCGCATCCTGCATGGGCTGGCCTATGATGCCCCCTTTGTGCTGGATGAGCTTTGCGCCGATTCAACCGGCGCCTGGTGCACCCTGCATACCGATTTTGTTCCCGGTGCGCCCGGTTACCAGGCCTATCCCTTCGACAGCCGGTTGACGGTAACCTGGAAGATTACCCAACAGGGCGTTACGCTTAGCTACAAGGTGGAAAACCTGGGCACGGGCGATATGCCCTTTGGCTTTGCCTGGCACCCCTATTTTACAAAGGATGGCGCGGGCGAGGTTGTCATCACCGCAGGGGTCGATTGCTTTTACCAGGCCACGGCCTGTTATCCCACGGGCGGCCTGCTCAGCGTTGAGGATTATCCCACCATGGATTTGCGCGGCGGGCGCAAGGTGTCCGAGCTTCGGCTGGATGAGGATTATTTCGGTGTAACGCCGGATACGGTAGTCCGTGCCGATTATGTCGATTTGGGCATTGGCATGCAGTTTTTCTGCACGGCCGAGTTTACCCACCTGGTTGTCTTTACTCCGCCCAAAAAACCCTTTTTCTGCATCGAAAACCAAACGTGCAGTACCGATGCCATCAACCTGCATGCATATGGCAACCCCCATACCGGCCTGATGATTCTGCCGGCGGGCGGCGTGCATAGCGGCAGCTGCGGCATTACCCTATCCAGGCTGTGAGCCCGCTTGCCGTTACCCCCAAGAAAAGCCTGGGGCAGCACTTTTTGCATGATAAACGCATCCTGGCGCGCATTGCGGATGCCGCCGGGCTGGACAAGGGCAAAGGGGTGCTGGAAATTGGCCCCGGCCTGGGCGCCCTGACGCAGGAGCTGGCCCGGCGTGCGGGCAAGGTGGTGGCCATCGAAATCGACGGCCGCGTCATTCCGGAGCTGGAGCGCATGTTTGCCGATCAGCCCCATGTTACGATTATCCAAGGCGACGCTATGAAGCTGGACTGGGTCCGGCTGGCACGCGAAGCCTTTTCCGATCAGCCCTTTGCGCTGTGCGCCAATTTGCCCTACTACATTACCTCGCCCCTTATTATGGGCGCGCTGGAGGGCGGGGCGCCCGTCAGCCCGGTGGTGGTGCTGGTGCAGCGCGAGGTGGCCCAGCGCATGGCCGCCAAGCCGGGCAGCCCGGATTATGGGCTGTTATCGGTAGCGGCGCAGCGCTACGCGAAGGTGGAAACCCTCTTTCGCGTACCGCCGGGGTGTTTTACCCCGCCGCCCAAGGTGGATTCCGCCGTTGTGCGCTTGGTGCGCCGGCCGGATGCCCCGGGGCGGGAGGAAACGGCGGCGTTTTTCACCGTGGCGCGCGCGGCCTTTGCCATGCGGCGCAAAACGCTGGAAAACAATCTGATGGCAGGGCTTTCCCTGCCAAGGGAGGCGGTATCGGCCGCCATCCATCAAGCCGGGATTGCGCCCGGCGTCCGGGCGGAAACGCTGTCGGGCCAGCAGTTTGAGGCCCTTGCGAGCGTTTTCTTCCCATCAGGCGGATGCCTTTCGGCCCCAGGGCCTTGGCATAGAAAGCAAGAGGAAAGGGGATAATCCATTGCAAACCTACGGCATCGAAAAGTATGGGATCATCAATTCCAAGGCCGTGTATCGCAATCTGCCCGTTTCGCAGCTGGTCGAAAAGGCCTTGGCGCGCGGCGAGGGCAAGCTGTCCAACACCGGCGCTTTAGTGGTTAAGACCGGTAAGTACACCGGGCGTTCCGCCAACGACAAGTTCATCGTCGATACGCCCGCCGTTCACGATGAGATCGCTTGGGGCAAAGTCAACCGCCCCATTACCAAGGAAGCTTTTAACAACATCTATGCCAAGGTGGTCGCCTACCTGCAAAATAAAGAAGTATTTATCTTCGATGGCTTTGCAGGCGCCGATCCCAAGTACACCAAATCCTTCCGCATCATCAACGAGCTGGCTTCCCAGAACCTGTTCATCCATCAGTTGCTGCGCCGCCCCACGGCCGAGCAGCTGGCTGATTTTTCCGAGGATTACACCATTATCGCCGCTCCCGGCTTTAAGTGCGTCCCGGAAATCGATGGCACCCGTTCCGAGGCCGCTATCCTGGTGGATTACGAGGCCAAGCTGGTGGTCATCTGCGGCTCCCAGTACGCGGGCGAAATCAAGAAATCCGTTTTCTCCGTTATGAACTACATCCTGCCCAAGATGGGCGTTTTCCCCATGCACTGCTCCGCCAACATCGGTAAGGACGGCGACTCCGCCGTGTTCTTCGGCCTCTCCGGCACTGGCAAGACCACCCTTTCCGCCGACCCCAACCGGATGCTCATCGGCGATGACGAGCACGGCTGGGCCGACGACTCCGTCTTTAACTTCGAGGGCGGCTGCTACGCC
>JAQXFY010000079.1 GCA_029006015.1 bacterium | reverse complement strand
CTGGCGCCCACTTTTGGCCGCACATTTTACTAAAAATATACAAAAAACGACATGATTGGCTATCATCATGCCGTTACCGCACCAATCTCTATTTTTTATTTTGCGCAGCAAAAAAGTATACAGGCCCCATTTGTGCTTATCCCGTATACAAGCAGACTGCAGCCCGCACCCAATATCTGCCTGTCATTGCGACAACCCCAGCGCCGCCAAGGGCGTGCTGCACCAGCCGGTTTTAATAGGCAGCGCCCCTTTTCATCAGGCGCAACCCCTGTAAAACAAGGGTTAGAGGCCAAAAACGCAAAACAGCGCAGCAGCCATGTGCCATCAGCCCCCGGCAATGGCAAGTGTTGCTGCCTGCAAAAATCCAAAAACGCCGCCCAAGCCCCATGGGGCCGCCCCTTTATCCGTGCACGGCAGGGGCTCCGCCCCGGAGCGGCGTTGCGCGCGGCCTGGGCTTGCCCTGTTGGGGCATATAGCCAAGCAGATGGTTATAATCCGTCCGCAAAACCGCGGCCATCACGCGCAGCTCCCCCAACGTAACATGGCGCAGGCCCGCCTCCACCTTGGCCAGCGTCCCGCGGGACATATCGCACCCCTTGAGCTGCATTTGAATTGCCATTTTCTCCTGCGTCAAACCCGCAGATTTGCGCATGTCTGCAATCGTGCGGCCAGCTTCCTCCCCTGTTTTAATCCGTAAATCCATCTATTCATCGCCTTGCTCTCAAATTAGAACTAGCCCTAGTGTAATAAGATAACCAGGCGTTTCTGTTCTATTTCCGGAGCAATGCGACATTTTTCGACGGTTTGTCCCTAAAAAGAAAGGCAGGCCCCTATCAAGGGCCTGCCCCATGCGCTGCAAAAGCTTAGTAGCGGATACCGTCCACCAAGATCTTGCCCTCCATCCCCGGCTTTTCGACCAAATTGATGGATTCGATTGTCTTTTGCGGATACGGATTGGCGGTAACAAAGGTAAACCAGGTGTCCTCTCCCCGCTTTTCGGGCAGCGTGGTGTACGATACGCTAACCAGCTGGTTATCATAATCGTAAATATCGGATTGTTCGTTTTTACGGGCCTCGCCCATATCGGCCGAGCCGGTTGGCGAACCAAAGCCGCGCGTCCAGTACCGATCCTTCCCCACGATGTTGAGCGCGTAGACGATGGGGATATCAAACGTGGTGCCATCGGTATAGGTGACCACATACCGGCCCAGCGTATCGCCTTCCACATCGATAAACACACCGTCGGCATGGCCTTCGTAGGGCCGCTCAAACAGCGAGGTATGGGTGATCTGGATATGCGGCCCGGCCAGGATATCCAGGTTGCGGTACTTGTACAGATCCTTCAGGCAGAACGTCAAATACTCGGTAAACTGATCGTCCCGGTGATCGTTGCGCCAGAAAAGCGTGGCCGCGTAGGCCAGCGAGCCCAGCACGCAGTTTTGTTGCAGATACTCCAGCGTAGCATAGCTCCAGTTGGAGGGGCCGCCGCCCTTTGCGCCGGCGGCAATGCGCGCGGCGGCGTGGGGCATGGCCATGCAGTGATAATTGCCGTAGAACATGTAAAAGCCGCGCTTTAAAAATTCCTGATCCCAATCCTCCACAATGGACCAGTACCAGTGCATGCACATAACATCCTTGGGGATCATATCGATAGCGGGATAGGTAGCGGGAATTTTGTGGGCCGGCTTTCCCTTAAAGTAATATACCTTGTCCGCCCCGCCCACCGGTCGGCCGTTGTGCATGATGGAATTAAGCAGCTTTTCGGACCAGATGATGGTCTTGATCCCGCGCTCGGCCAGGAAATCATGGATTTTGGTAATATCGTTTGCATAAATTTCCGGCGCGCTCTTATCCTTGCAGCGGTCGCACACGCAGATGGAATAATATTCATCATGGCCGATGTGCATGTGCTTGGGCTGGAAAACATCGATAACCTCTCTGAGCACATCAAAGACATACTCATACACCCCCGGGTGCTGCGGGCAATAGGCATCGGGATAGGGATCGTTCTG
>JAQXFY010000078.1 GCA_029006015.1 bacterium | reverse complement strand
CCATTTGGCGCTCAGCCAGGCGCTGCCGGTTAATCCCCGCAGCGCAAAGGCGCGGCTGATCCATGGGGAAGTTTGCATGCAATTCGCCTCCTTTATCTTAACAAGAATGTATGCGTGCCGGGGGCAAAAAGTGCCAACGGCCCGTGTTCATAATTTAGCCATACACCGGGTGCAGGATATGATATAATGGTAAAAGTGAACGTGCCCTGCCAGGCCCGGCCGGCGGCGGGTTGTGGGAAACCTGGGGCATTGGCGGATAGCGGCCTGCCGGGGCAGCCGGTGTGGATGCTGCCCGGTGTGGCATGGCCTTTTTAGGGAGGGCAAAAGCCTGGCAGGTTTTCCGGGGCGTTTGTTTGGCCAAAGGCGGTTTTTATGCAAAGATATGGTATAATAGGTTTAGTGTGACCTGAAGAGGGGGCCTAGGGATGATCGAAATCAACCACATTACCAAACGGTATGGGGAAAATTATGCCGTTAGGGATGTATCCTTTACCGTTAACCCCGGGGAAATCGTTGGTTTCCTGGGGCGCAACGGCGCGGGAAAAACAACCACCATGAATATCATTACCGGCTATATCTCATCCACCTCCGGCACTGTTACCATCGATGGGTACGATGTATTAAAAGATCCCATCGAGGTCAAGCGCCGCATCGGCTACCTGCCGGAGCTGCCGCCGCTGTATATGGATATGACGGTATGGGATTATCTTAACTTTTCCGCCGATCTAAAGCATTTGCCGCGCAAAAACCGCGGCCAGCATATCGGCGATATCTGCGGGCTGGTGCGCATTGGCGATATCCGCAAGCGGCTGATTAAAAACCTGTCCAAGGGGTACAAGCAGCGCGTCGGCCTGGCCCAGGCGCTTATCGGCAACCCCCAGGTGCTGATCCTGGATGAGCCGACCGTCGGCCTGGATCCGCGGCAGATCATCGAAATCCGCAACCTCATCCGCGATCTGGGCAAAAGCCATACGCTGATCTTGTCCTCCCACATCCTGCAGGAAGTATCCTATGTGTGCGAGCGGGTGGTCATCATCAACAAGGGCCGCCTGGTGGCGCAGGATCAGCTCAACAACCTGCTGCAGGGCGTCAACGAAAACCGCATTCTGGTTGCCCGCGTGGCCGGGTCGGAACGGGCGGCGGCCTCCATCATCAAAAACATCGCGGGCGTGGTCAGCGTATCGGGCCAGGGCAGTTACGAGCCGGAAACGGTGGATCTGGAAATTACCGTTGCCCCCGGCAACGATGTGCGCCGGGCCATCTCCACGCAGCTGGTCAAGGCGGGCTATCCCCTGCTGATGTTCAAGCCCATGGATGCCACGCTGGAGGATATCTTCCTTCGCCTGACCGATGGAAAGGATGGGATGTAGCATGGCGGCTATTTTCAGGCGCGAGCTGCAAGCTTACTTTTTAAGCCCGATCGGCTATGCGTTTATGGGCTTTTTCCTGATGGTAGCGGGTTTGTTTTTTACCGTCAGCAACCTGTTTGCCGGCAGCGCTTCCTTTGTAACCACGTTATCCAACATGTCCTTTATCTTCATGCTGCTGGTTCCGATTCTGACCATGCGCCTGATGGCGGAGGACCGCAAGAGCAAGACCGATCAGATGCTGTTAACCGCGCCGGTATCGGTTACCAGCGTGGTTATGGGCAAGTACCTGGCCGCCCTGGCCATGTTTGCCATTACCCTGGCGGTTACCTTTATTTATCCTTTTATCCTGTCGCGCTACGGCACGCTGCCGGTAGCGGAAATGGTGGGCGGCTATTTGGGCTTTTTCCTGTTGGGCGCCTCGTTTATCTCGGTGGGGCTGTTTATGTCTACCCTGAGCGAAAACCAGGTGACGGCCGCAGCCTCCACGTTTGCGGTGCTGCTGGCGATCTATCTGATGGATGTGGTTACGCCTTATCTTAACCAGCCCTGGCTGGTCACCGTGCTGCAATGGTTTTCGGCCTACAGCCGTTTTGAGGGCTTCGCCACCGGCGTGCTTGCGCTGTCGCCGGTGCTGTACTACCTCTCCTTCACCGGCGTTTTCCTCTTTTTAAGCATCCGCGCCGTTGAAAAGAGAAGATGGAGTGAGGGATGACGCATGGCTAAAGCAACCAAGGACAAGGTAACCATCCGGGATTTTTTCACAAACAAGCGCGTTCAATACGGCAGCTATTCACTGGTGCTGATTTTAATCGTGATAGCGGTGGTGGTGCTGGCCAACGTGCTGTTTACCACGCTGGATAATGCGTTTATCCTGCGGGTGGATTTAACCGAAAACAAGCTGTTTTCCCTGTCCACCGCCACCAAGAATGTGCTGGATAAGCTGGAGGATGAGCTCCACATCTACACCCTCTACCAGGCAGGCAGCGAAAACAAGTATGTTGTTAACACGCTGGACAGCTATGTTTCCGCCACGGATAAAATCATCGTTAAAAACGTCGATCCCGTGCGCAACCCGGCCTTTGCGGCGCGCTTTAAGGCCGACCAGACCGGGGAATTGCAGCGGGATTGGCTGATCGTGGCCAATAAGGATGAAAGCAAATACCGCATCATCCGCGATGACGATTTATTTACCACCAAGACGACTTCCGATAGCACCACCGGCTATGTCAACAGCCTGACCATTGAGCAGCGCGTTACCTCCGCTGTGGTGTATGTCAGCGCCAAGGATAGCCCGGTTGCTTATTTTCTGCAGGGCCATGGCGAACCGGCGCTGACCGATCTGACCAACCTGACCAGCCAGCTGGATGTGGCAAACTATGATGTCAGGGCGCTGGAACTGGGCCAGGGCAGCGCCGAGGGGCGGCTGCAAAAGGGCGATACGCTGATCGTCCTGGCCCCGCTGAGCGATTTAACGCCGCAGGAGTACGAGGCCATCCGTGCTTTCATGCTCGATGGCGGCAAGACGCTTTTTGCCTTTACCCCCGGCACATCGGGCCAGAGGGTGGAAAGCCTGCCCTATTTTGAGGCGCTGCTGGGCCTGTACAATGTGACCATCACGCCGGAATTTAACCTGGTGCTGGAGGATGATACCGCCTATTACTCCACCAGCAAGGATATCCTGCGCCCTGTCGTTGGCGAGCATGATGTTACCGCCGCCATCCGTACCGCCCGTTTGCCGGTGTTTGCCCCGGTGTCCATGAACCTAAAGGTGGATACGTTCGGGCCGATGTATACCAGGGTATCCCCCATTTTGACCACCTCCGCCAATGCCTATGCCAAGGCGGGCGGCATTGCGGAAAAGGATCTGGACCGCAAGGATGGCGATGCATCCGGCATCTATAACCTGGGCGTGCTGGTGGAATACATGCCGCAGGATAAGGATAAATGCAACATGGCGGTGTTTTCCAGCGGGATGATGTTCCAGAGCCCGTGGAATACCAATATCGCCAATATCGAGCTGTTTATGTCCACCGTCGGCTGGATGGGCGAGCAAACCGATACCATCGTGGTGCAGGCCAAATCGCTGGAACCCCCGGCACTCACCCTGCCCAGCGCCAAGGTTGCCTATACGCTGGCCGCGCTGGTGTGCATCGTGCTGCCGCTGGTGGTGCTGGCCACAGGTATGGTCGTCTTTTTGAAGAGGAGGCATCTGTAATCCATGCAGAAAGCTGAAAAAAAGCCGGAGACGCCCCGGAAAAAAGTCAACCCCATGGTGCGCAACCTGGCCATTTTGTGTGCGGTTGTGGTGGCGGTTACAGGCCTGACGGTGCTGACCGTTCAACTGGCCAATCTGCGCAACGCCGATCCGGAGGATGATCCGCGGCTTGTGCTGTCCAGCCGGGATGCCGGCGATGTGGCTTTGGTGCAGGTGCAAACCGAAAAGTTTACCCTGGAAGCCTATCCGCAGGGCTCGGGCAGCGATGCGGTATGGGCGCTTAAGGGATATGAAGGCCAGGCGCTTAGCCAATACCGTTTTGAGGAATTGACCCAGTATGTGGCCGGGCTTAAGGCCAAGGAAATTGTCGAGGATAACCCATCCGCTGAACGGCTGGCGGAATTTGGCCTTGATGTGCCCCAGGCCACCGTTACCGGCACGTTTACCGATGATAAAACCGTCGTCTATCGGATCGGCGATGTTACGCCGGATGATCAGATGTATTACCTGCAGGTAGAAGGCAAAAAGCCTGTCTTTGCCGTCGATCGCAGCGTGGTTCGCTTTTTGCTGCGTTCGGCAACCGGCTACTTCTCCATTCCCAACCTGTACCTGGCCACGGATACCGTTGTATTGGTCGAGCTTAAAAACCGCGGTAAGGATTTGATCCGCATCGAAGCGACGCCTGCGGAAACCTCCCTGTCGGGGTTGGATTCGTGGAACATTGTCGAGCCCTTTGAGCATGCCGTTAACTTTGTTACCCTGTATGATTTCTTGCAGATGTGCAGCATATTGGGCCCCAGCGAAATGGTCGACGAGGCACCGCAGGATCTGTCCCAATACGGCATGGACGATCCGCTGACGGTTTTAACGCTGGAGGATAAATATGGCGATGGTTACACCCTGACCATCGGGGACAAGCAGGGGGAAGACCGCTACTATTGCATGGTGGATGGCAGCGAAGCGGTGTACAGCATGTCCGCCTACGGGGTGGATAGCGTTCAGATCGATGCCAAGGATCTGTCCGAAAGCTTTGTTGCGTTGATCGGCATTAAATTTGTCGATAAGCTGACCATCGATGGCAAGGACAAGGCGGTTATGACCATCCAGCACTCCCAGGATGATCAGGGTAACGATAAAGCCCAGTATTTCCTGGATGGCCAGCGCATGCAGGAATCGGCCAGCACCACGTTCTACCAATCCATTGCCGGCATGATGGCCAGCGGCGAAACCGGCGTGGAGATAGTGGGCGAAGCCGATCTGACGCTGACCTTTGAGCGCAACAGCAACCTCAGCACCCTGACGCTGCGCTTCGTGCCCTACGGCATCGATAAATACGCCATTGTGGATCAGAACAACCAGTCCCTGGTCTATGTCGGGCGCGATGCGGTGGATAACATGTACGAGCAATTGGATCTGTACCGCCGCGGCAGGCTGAATAAGGATTGATCGGGCAATATGGCCGGGGGGCGGCGCCGCAGGGCGCCGCCCCTTTTTAGAAAACGTGCGCCTCTTCCATACAATATCTGCCCTTTGTTCCGGCCCCGCAGGCATGCCTGCGGGGCCGGATGCTTTGCGGCCGGGGCATCACAACAGGGCCGGGCCTTGCATGGAAAGGCCATAATGGTTTGATATGGGGCCGTATCGCGGGTGTTTTTATTGCCCGCGCCAGGCGATATACCGCCCTGCGGCCTTGCCCGGCAATGGGGTTTGGCGTTTAAAAAAGCTGATGTTCGGGAAACCGGCGGGGTTTGATAAAGGGCATTTGGGGGAAACTTAGGATGGGAACCTCGCCCGCCAAGGCGGGGAAAAGCCGTTGCCGGTTTGCCC
>JAQXFY010000077.1 GCA_029006015.1 bacterium | reverse complement strand
AGGATTTTCTGGCAAACTACCGCTGCATCGTGCCGGATCACTTTAACTATGCCCGCGATGTTATCGATGCCTATGCCGCAGATGAGCCCGGCCGCCGCGCCCTTGTTTGGTGTGACGACCATGGCCGCGAGCGTATTTTTTCCTTTGGCGATTTATCCCGCCTGAGCAACCAGGCAGCCAATGCTTTCCGCGCCCTGGGTATCGGCCGGGGGGACAAGGTGTTGCTGCTGCTCAAGCGCAGGTATGAATATTGGATCAGCGTGCTGGCGCTTTGCAAGCTTGGCGCCGTGGCCATTCCCGCAACCCATCTGTTAACCGCCAAGGACGTGGTTTACCGTTGCAACGCAGCCGATGTCAAAGCCATTATCGCGGTGGCCTATCCCGAAGTCTACCCGCACGTGGAGCAAGCGGTGCCGGAATGTGCCACCCTGGAGCACCTGATTTGCGTGGATGGCACCCTGCCCGGTTGGCTGTCCTTTGATAAGCTGATGGAGGCGCAGCCGCAGGAGCTGTCCTTCCCCATCGAAAACGATAATTCCGATGCCATGCTGATCTATTTTACATCGGGCACCACCGGCATGCCCAAGATGGTGCTGCACGATTATACCTATCCCCTGGGCCACCTGCCCACGGGCGTATACTGGCATGCGTTGGATGAGACCGATCTGCACATCACCGTAGCCGATACCGGCTGGGCCAAATGCTCCTGGGGAAAAATTTATGGCCAATGGCTGGCGGGCGCAGCGCTTTTTGTGTATGATATGGATAAGTTCGTGCCCAGCAAGCTGCTGGAAAAGCTGGCCCAATACCATGTCACCTCGCTGTGCGCCCCGCCGACGATTTACCGTTTTATCATAAAGGAAGATCTGTCCGCCTATGATTTATCGGCACTCAAAAAAGGCTGCACCGCGGGAGAGCCGCTAAACCCAAGCGTATTTGATGATTTTTACCGGGCTACCGGCGTCAAGCTGCGCGAGGGCTTTGGCCAAAGCGAAAGCGGGGTTATCTGCGGCACCTGGCGCGGGCTGCCGGAGCGCGTGGGCTCCATCGGCATTCCCAATCCGCAATACGATGTTGTGCTGCTGGCCCCCGACGGCACCCCCTGTGAGATCGGCGAGGAAGGGGAAATCGTCATCCGCTGTAAAAAGGATGAGCCCCACCCCCTGGGCCTGCTGCGCGAATACTATCGCGATCCATTGCGCACGGATTCCGCCTTTTTTGATGGTGCCTACCACACCGGGGACATTGCCTGGCAGGATGAGGACGGCTATTTCTGGTTTGTTGGCCGCTCGGATGATATTATCAAATCCAGCGGCTACCGCATCGGGCCCTTTGAAGTGGAAAGCGCGCTTTTGACCCATCCCGCCGTTGTTGAATGCGCCATCACCGGTGTGCCCCATCCCGACCGCGGCCAGGTAGTCAAGGCGACGGTGGTGCTCAGCCGGGGATACTCCCCCTCCGACGAACTGGTGAAAGAGCTGCAAAACCACGTCAAGCGCACGACGGCCCCCTATAAATATCCGCGCATTGTGGAGTTTGTCGATGAATTGCCCAAAACATTCTCCGGCAAAATTCGCCGCAAGCATATCCGCGATACCGACAGCCAGGGCAAAACCTGATTTTGATATGGGAGGGGAACCCCATGTTTGAAACCGACGAGATCGAGCGCCAGTTAGTCGAGCACCCGGGCCTGGCCAAGCGCAACCTCAAGCGCAAGCTGGTGCTCAACACCATCTTTTGCATCATCAGCTTTGGTATCATGTCGATCGGTACATTCGGCATTTTCCTGGGCGCCGTGGTAGCGATGATGGTGCTGTTTGACAGCTGGGTCTTCCTGCGGGCCTGGGGCGATGACCGGGATATGAAGCGCGGCAAGCGCACGCTGCTCTTCCTGGCCTGGTTGGCCGGCTGCGCGCTGGTGGGCTATGGCATTTTCTTCCTGATTAAATTTGCCATCACCAAGGGCGCTTAGCCTGCCGGGGACATACAGCATAAGCGAGACAGCCCAAGCTCCTTTTCAATGGTTTCCCACCATTGGGATAACTTTGTTTTGTCCAATTTTTACATGTGCAAAGCCCCATGCGCCCTCGCGCATGGGGCTTTATGAATGCCGCCCTATCCGCTTGCCGCCCTTATTTATGGCGCTGCCTGTACCTTGGGCACCAGATCCATCAGGTTCCGCTCCTGGGCATGGAGGTAGTATTCGGGCACATCGCCGATCAAAATGGTTTCGCTGATGGGGATTTCGCTATCGATATCAATGCTTTTGCTGCCCGTGGGCACCAATATGGCGATGGAGGTATGAAGGCGCAGAAAAACGCGGTGCAGCGTTTGGTTGATGCCGGCCTGCTCAAACTGCGTATAAAACTCCGCGGTCACGTTGCCTGCCGGCATCACATGCAGCGATACTTTAGGCCCAAAGGAAGCCCAAACGCTGCCGGGGCCAAAAAGCGCCCCGATGGGGATGCCAATAGACTGGCGCTTGAGCCCATTTAATTTATCCTGCGTTATCTGAATAACCTGGGTGGACACCTGCGTCAACCGGACCGGATCGGCCTGCAGGGCAACCACGCTGCCCGTTTCATCCCGAATAAGGTTGACCAGCTGCCAGCCATCCGCCCGATCCAGCATCAGCGCCTGCACGGCCTCGTTCATGGCGGTAATGCCAATGGCGCGCACGCGCACCTCTCCCGCCGCCAACAGCACGGGTTTTATTTTGGCCAATAAAATAACGCTCAGCAATCCAACCGCTATCGTAGCAACAGCCGCCGCCTTCAGCCCTGCCGGCGCGGCGGGGCAGCGCTTTTTTTGATTGCTTTTTAACAGCGGCGCTTGTGGCAGCTGCTGCTTTTCGCCCGGTGCAAGCAAACGATATACCGCCATGGCCCTCCCCCTTTGGGCGGGGTTGTATGCAAATTGACCCCCCCGTGGTATAATAGGCTATGCTTATGCTTATGCAGGAGGAACACGGAATTGAAGAGCAATCGCTTTAAACGGTGGCTTCAACGTTGCAAACAATCCGTTTCAGGTTTATTTAAAAGAAAGGGAACTTCGCAAAAAAAGGGCCTTATGAAACGCGAAATTCCCCTGTTTACCCCGCGCACCAAAAAGCCGGCGTTTGCGCTGTCCCTGGTGATTGGCATCGCCCGGGTGATGGCTGTCATCATACTGGTGGTGTGCGCATCCGGCGCCGGTGCGCTGCTTGGGGTTGCGCGTGCATACATGACCACCGCCCCCACGCTGGATATTAACCAAATCGAGGATTCCGCACAAACCACATTCATCTATGATGCCAACGGACAGGAGCTTACCTCCTACAAGGGCCTGGAAAACCGCATTTGGGCCACGCTGGATGAAATCCCGCAGGCCCTGCAAAACGCTTTTATCGCCATCGAGGACGTGCGGTTTTATTCGCACTTTGGCGTTGACTTAAAGCGCCTGTTCGGCGCCCTTATTTCCAACCTTCAAAGCGGCACGCGCCAGGGCGGTTCCACCATTACCCAGCAGCTTATCAAAATGCGCATTACTGGCTCCGAAAGCAGCTATAAGCGCAAATTGCAGGAAGCCTATCTGGCCATCCAGTTGGAGCGCACCTATACCAAGGAGCAAATTCTGGAAGCCTACCTTAACACCATCCCGCTGGGCGGCGCCAACTATGGCGTCAAGGCGGCAGCCCTGGATTTTTTCAACAAGGATCTGGATCAGCTGACGCTGCGCGAGTGTGCTACGCTGGCCGGCCTCACCCGCAACCCCAGCTATTACAACCCCCGTTTAAATTACTATACCCGCAACAAGCCGGAGCAGACCGACAACCGCACCAACGTCGTATTAAAAGCCATGTACGACAATCAGCTGATTACCAAAGAAGAATACGACCAGGCCATGAACGAAAAGCTGTATGTCGTCGAAAAGGCGCAATCCATCGGCATGTATGATATGGCCTACGCCGTGGAATACGCGGTGCAAAACGTCATTGATTTTATGCTCAAACAGCGCAACCTGGCCAATACCACCGCCAACCGCAACGCCATGGAAAGGGAGATTCGCTCCGGCGGGTACCACATTTATACCACCATCGATCCCGATATCCAGCACCTGCTGGAGGATACCGTCATGAACTGGACGCAGTATCCCACCATGCGCTATAAGGGGGACGAGGTGATTTGGACGCCCAATGCCGATGGCACGCGCACCCAGGTGATGCAGCCACAGGCAGCCGCCGTTATCCTGTCCCTGCCCGATGTGGAGATCAAAGCCGTCATGGGCGGGCGGACATTGCCTACCCAAATGAAGGAATTTAACCGTGCCTATCAATCCACCATGCCGGTGGGTTCTTCCATCAAGCCGCTGGCCGTCTTTGGCCCGGCTATGGACAAAGGCTACTCCCCCGCTACCATTATCGCCAACATCAAAGCCCCCATCTCCGGCTGGGACAGCGAGCTGGGGTATCCCAAGAACTATTCGGAGGCCCAATATAACGGCGCCTGCACCATTCGTGAGGGGGTTCGCCGCTCCCTCAACGTGGTGGCTGCGCGCACGCTGTTGGATCTGGTTGGCATCAACACCTCCACCAACTATTTGGAAAAGCTGGGCATTAACCGTTCCCACATCCTGCCGACGGGTTCCGGCCTGGCGTTGGGTTCCTCCGGCATTACGCCGCTGGAAATGTCCCAGGCTTATTGCGCGGTGGCCAACAGCGGCCAGTTTAAGCAGGCCATTGCCTTTACCAAGATTACCGACAGCAAGGGCAACACCGTGCTTGATCCCTATGCCCTGCGCGATACATACCAGGTGTTTAAGCCGGGCACGGCCTGGATGCTGCTTGATACGATGAAGGATGTTATTTCCTCCACCGGTACCGGCTGGCGCGCCAATTTCCCCGGCATGACCATCGCGGGTAAAACCGGCACCAACACGGAGGAGCGCGGAGTTTCCTTTACCGGCATTACCCCCTATTATGTATCCAGCGTATGGATCGGCAGCGATGCCTATAAGCCGCTGGCTTCCGGCAGCGCAGGCGGTAATGCCTGCTGCCCGCTGTGGAAGGCCTATATGCAGGTGCTGCACCAGGGGCTTGAAAATCGGGATATCATTCAGGATTCGCCCGAAAGCCTGGGGCTTGTTAAGGCGACGGTATGCAAGTATTCCGGCAAACATCCAAGCGATGCCTGCCCCTCTTCTTCCTTGATTACCGATTGGTTCCATGCGGATTGTGTGCCAACCGAAACCTGCGATATGCACCAAAAGGTCATCATCTGCAAGGACAGCGGCAAATACGCCGGCCCTTACTGCCCCGCCGAAAGCTGCCAGGTGGAATCGGCCATCGTGTTGCCGATGGGCTCCATTTACCGCACAGCCGCTCCGGCGGACCTGCAGTTTTCCATGCCCGGCGCTTTGTTGGAGCTTCCAAACCCTTCCGATGTGCTGACGCTGCCGGAAGGTGATACCCGCCTTGAGAAATATTGCAGCCTGCACACCCCGCAATCGGGCAATGCGGAAGCCCTCTCCCCCTTGATGACGGAAGGGCAGGAGGTTTATGCCAAAGCCAAGCGCCTGGCCCGCCTGTACCAGGGCGAGCTGGACGAGGCCATTTTGCAGCAGATCGGCACTGCCGCCGATAACCTGTTAACCCAAATGCAGACAGCCGGCATTACGCCCCAGCAGCTGCAGGCGGCGCTGGATGAAGTAAAGAACCTGCTTAGCCAGCATATGCCCTATGAATAAATAAAGGCAGCCTGTTTGCGGTTGTATCGCAAAAAAGGATAAGCCCGTTTTCCTTAAAAACGGCATCAGCAAAAGCAGCGGCTTTAGGCCGCTGCTTTTTGTTTGATATGGCGCTTTTGCGCGGGGCCATACAGCGGTATTTTTTGAATAAAACAGGGAATTTTAAGGGCACCCATAAAATTTTTATCAGGCTGCTGATTTATAAGCCCCCGCATGTAACCGGCCTGCCGTTTTGCCCTTGCATGGCGAGCATCCGGCCATTTTATCCGTTTGTTTTTGCGCCAAGCTGCGCATGCTATCCATGCCGGAGGATACATGTGCGATGAAAAAATGCTTTATTTCCATGAAACAGGATACGGAATTGGAAAACGGCCAGCCCCTGTATATCACCCGGGTTGCCGATATCTGGAGCCCGGGCGGCATTCCCGGGCCACTGAAAAAAATGCCCCTTCCCTATCCAAAGGGCGAGGAAGCCTTTACCGTCTCCTTCCCGCAGGTGGCGCAGGCCATCACATTTGCCTGCCCGGAGCTGGAGCTGGAGGTGGTGGATGGCATAAGCTGCAAAGTCCATATAGCCCCACCCCGGCCCAAACGCGGGCTTGGGCCCACGCTGATGGTGATTCTGGTGTGCATCATCCTGTTTGGCGGGGCTGCCGCCGCTATTTTGGCGTTCCACCACGATGTCGATATGCTGGGCATCCAACAGGGCATATGGGAATTTTTTACCGGCAAAAAACAGCTGCTGGTGCCCTGGGTCAGCATCCCCTACTGCGTTGGCCTTGTGCTTGGCGTCGGCCTGTTTTTCCTGCGGTTTGGCAAAAAAATCAAGCGCAAGCTGCCCAATCCCCTGGATATCAGCATGTATAAGGCCCAGGAAGATATCAAACAATACCAGCAAAGCCGTTGGGAGAGCGAGCATGATGGGTAGCTTTCTGGCGGTATTGACCGGCCTGTTACAGGGCCTTGTAACCGGAACCACACTGGCAGCCTTTTATCGCATGCTGGGGCTGGTCACCCGCTTGCAGCAGGCGCTGGGTACGCAGCGCGGCAGCACCGCAGCCCCCTTTCTTCTTATGGCCGGCATGCTGCTTGCCAGCGGATATTCGCTTTTTGGGCTGATCCTTCCGCTGGGCGCAGGGATGGCCGCAGCGATGGGCCTGATGCAGGGCATCTTTGTGGGCATGGTGGTATCCGCCCTGGCGGAGGTGCTGGAGGTGTTTACCAACCTGCTTGGCTGGGGCGGCACCAGGATCAACATCCTGATCTGGACCATCTCCCTGGCCCTTGGCAAGCTGGCAGGCGCGCTGATGTATTTTTTCTATCAACCAGTTCAGTAAGGAGGGTTTTTACATGGCCTATATCAAACGTGTGATTGCCGGCTGGGATGCCCCGGCCAAATGCGAACGCCAGGTGCATGCCCGCGGCATGGTATCGCCCGGCATCATCAGGGAAGGAAGAAAAACGCGATGAGAGCGGCCCAAATGAAAAAGCATCAACAATATGTCGACCATGTCGAGGCTATCCAGCCCAAGCGCAACCTGGCCATCGGCATGCTCAAGGCCTTTTGGGTGGGCGGGCTGATCTGCGTCATCGGGCAGGGCTTTTCCTATATTGGGGAACTATGCCTGAAGCTGGATAAGGATGCCACTGCCGCCTTTGTGGCCATCGTTATGGTGTTTTTGGGCGCGCTGTTGACCGGCCTTGGCGTGTACGATCAAATCGGCGCCTATGCCGGCGCGGGCAGCGTGGTGCCGATTACAGGCTTTTCCAACTCCGTCGTTGCCCCTGCCATGGAATTTAAGCATGAAGGATATGTTATGGGCGTTGGCGCCAAGCTGTTTTCCCTGGCCGGGCCGGTGCTGGTATACGGCATCTGTTCCTCCGTTGTAGCGGGCATCATCGCCCTGATTTTTAAGGGGTAAGCACCATGGATAAGCGTTTGGGTTCGCAAAGCATTGTATTTGAAAAGCCGCCCGTTGTAGCGGGCTACGCTTCCATTGTGGGCCCCAAGGAGGGCCAGGGCCCGCTTGCCGGCTGGTTTGATGAGATTATCGACGATGATACCATGGGCGAGGATTCCTATGAAAAGGCCGAGCGCGTATTATACCGCCAAGCCACCCAAATGGCCATGAAAAAGGCCAATATCTCCGATGATATGATGGACCTGATGATTGGCGGAGATCTGTTAAACCAAATCGTTACCGCATCCTTTGCGGCGCGTGATCTGGGCATTCCCTTTCTGGGGTTGTATGGCGCGTGCTCCACGATGGCGGAATCCCTGCTGCTGGGCAGCGTGATGATTGACGGCGGCTTTGCCGCGCGCATCGCCTGCGCAACCGCCTCCCACTTTTCCACGGCGGAGCGGCAATACCGCGTTCCGCTTGAAATGGGCAGCCAGCGGGCACCGACTGCCCAGCGCACGGTAACCGGCGCAGGCGCGGTGGTGCTGGCCCGGGATGGAAACGGCGCACGCCTGACAGGCGGTACCATCGGGCGGGTCATCGATTACGGCATCATGGATGTCAACAACATGGGGGCAGCCATGGCGCCCGCCGTGGCGGAAACCATTTCCATGCATCTAATCGACAACGGTTTTGCGCCGGAGCATTACGACCGTATTGTCACCGGCGATTTAGGGCATATCGGCAAACGGCTGGTGCTGGAGCTTTTGCAGGAGCGCGGCTTTGATCTGTCCGAGCGGCTGTTTGATTGCGGGTGCGAAATTTTTTCCTCCGGCCAGAATGTCGATGCCGGCGGCAGTGGGGCGGGCTGCTGCGCTTCCGTGCTGGGCGGCTATCTTTTGCGCAACCTGGGCGGACAGGGCATGCACCGCATGCTGTTTGTCGCCAGCGGCGCCCTGCTTAGCGTAACCAGCAGCCAACAGGGGGAAAGCATCCCCGCAATCGCCCACGCGGTGGCCTTTGAAGCGGATTGACAGGAGATGGAATAAAATGACCGGTGACATGTGGCTGATGTTTCTAAAGGCCTTTTTCGTGGGTGGGGCGATTTGCGCGCTGGCGCAGATTCTGCTGGAAAAAACCAAGCTGACCGCCCCCAAGATCCTGGTGCTGATGGTCACCCTGGGCGCGGGGCTGGGCATTCTGGGCATCTACCCCAAACTGATCGAGTTTGCAGGAGCGGGTGCTTCCGTTCCCCTGCTGGGCTTTGGCGCTTCCCTGGCAAAGGGCGCGCAGGAAGCCGCCCTGGAACAGGGATGGCTGGGGGTTTTCCTGGGCGGCATTAAATCAACGGCAGGCGGCATCACCGCGGCCGTGGTGTTCGGCTACCTGGCCGCCATCCTGTTTAACCCCAAAACAAAGCCGTAAGCATGCTTTCAGCAAGCACAAGGCCCGCCATTAGGCAGGGCTTCGTAAAACAGTTAAACCGACCTATGGTTACGATCATAGGTCGGTTTTTATGTTATGCACTGGCGCGGCAGTGCCCAGGGCTCCCTTGTGTAAAGGGAGCTGTCAGCGAAGCTGACTGAGGGATTGTTTTACCGCAGCATCGATATACTGACAAACTCCATGGAAATTTCTGCCGATTTCGTTGTTGGGAATACGGATAACGGTAAGGCCATACCCTTGCAGAAAAGCGGTGCGGTCTGCATCTTTTTTGACATTTCTATCCTCATAGTGTTGAGAACCGTCCAGCCCAATGACGAGTTTTGCTTCTGCACAATAAAAATCGGCGATATATTTGCCAAGCACCTTTTGTCTGGAAAAACGGACAGGATAGCAGCGCAAAAAGTCGTACCACAGATGACGTTCTTGTTTTGTCATTTCTTTTCGCAGCTGCTTGGCCAATGGAACCAACTGTTTATTATGCTTCGGCTGCATGACAATCCCTCCGTCACGGCTTATGCCGTGCCACCTCCCTTTACACAAGGGAGGCTTGGGCGCGGTGCAAAATCGCACATTTCGCACTACACCAAACGGTGTATAGAAGTGCGCCCTTGACTGTTCGACAAATGGGAATTTTTCTTATTTGTCCGACACATATTCGAAGCATTGCTCGAATGCCCAGTTTTGCATTTCAACAAACATTTTTCCTTTTATTTTGTCATATTCAATCCAAAGAAATTTGTGATCGGCTTCTGTAGATTCTGATACCGCTGTCATTATTTCCCCTACATAATAGGTTTGGATTGGATGAAAATATCCTATTGTTGGATGATGGACATATGTTTTAGCAGAACATACTCTATCTTTTACACAGACAGCACATCCTGTTTCTTCAAGGCACTCTCTTTTGATACAAGTGATATGATCTTCACCATTTTCTATGCCGCCACCTATAAGGAAATATCCTTTTGAGGTTTGAATTACACCCACTTTATCATTACGGAAGGGAATTAGATATACGCCTTCTCTGTCAGTGTAGTCTACTTTTTCCTTAATTCC
>JAQXFY010000076.1 GCA_029006015.1 bacterium | reverse complement strand
GGATCTTCCTCCATGCCGCGGATGCGCGCCTTAAGCAGCAGGCCGTCGGAGCCGCCATGTTCGCCTTCCAGATCGGGCACGGTGTAATCGGCAATGCTGCCATCCACGCCATATACGCGCAGCTGCTTTTTGCCGGCTTCGCGGCCGCTGGACAGGTTGGTGATCTCCAGCCGCCCGGCCGTGCCGTTGACGGTAGCCCGGAAGCCCTCGTAGGGGCTGTAGGATACCAGCGAATAGGCCAGCACCGCGCCGCCTTTGTAGCCCACCGTCAGCGCCATGGTATCGGGAATGTTGATTTCGGGATCGAAAATGCAGCGGTCGCGGTAGTAGCCGTCGGCCTGCTCCGCCTCAAAATACAGGTGGCGGATCATATCGTTTTTCAAAAGCGGGAAGCGGTAGCGGCAATCGCGCGTGCAATCGCGGCAGCGCATGGCGCCCTGCAAATCGGCATTGGCATCGCCATAAAAACGGCGGCGGCCCAGGCAGTAAACCGTCTCCGGCTCGTCATCCAGCAGCCAGTTGCATACGTCAAAGTGGTGGCTGGCCTTGTGGATGAGCAGGCTGCCGGAATTTTCCACCATCCGGTGCCAGCGGCGGTAGTAATCTGCGCCGTGGCTGCGGTCCAAAAACCATTCCATGTGCATGTGCGTCGGCTTGCCGACGGCGCCGGCTAAAATCAGTTCCCGGGCCTTGGAGGCCAGCGGGGTAAAACGCATGTTGAAAACCACTTCCACCCGGTGACCGGTTTCCCGCTCCGCCTGGAGGATGGCCTTGCAATCCTCAAACGTGGTGCACATGGGTTTTTCCACCAGCACATCGCACCCGGCCCTCAGCGCCTTGACGACGTATCCGGCATGCGTGGCATCCACGGTGGTTACCACCACGCAATCAGGCTTGGTTTGGCGCAGCATGGCGTCAAAATCGGTAAAGGTTTCCGGATTGCCGACCAGCCCGGCCACATAAGCCATGCGCAGCGGGTTTTTATCGCACAGGGCGACCAGCTGGGCAACATCGGCAAAATCCTGATAGATGGGCAGGGCATAGGAATAGGCCCCGCGGTGCCCGGTGCCCACCAGGGCGTAACGCTTTTTCATGGCATGTTCCCCCTTCTGTTATTTGCTTTCGAGCCCGCCGGATACGATGCGGCCGCCCTTGATAACGGCGTCCACCCGCACATCGGAGCCCGTAAACACCACGATATCGGCATGGTTGCCAATTTCAAAGCTGCCCGTCTTGGGAATGCCGGCAATGGCAGCCGGCGTCTTGGTCATCATTTTGACGGCGTCATAAAGCGGAATGCCCGCCCACACCGCGGTGCGCACCAGCCGGTCCGCCGTGGCGATGGAGCCGGCAAAGGCCTGGCGATCGGGCATTTTGGCAACGTCATCCTCGATAATAACCTCCTGCAGGGCGCTTTCGCTGCCAAAGTAGCAGGTTTCCCCGTTGGCCGCACCGGCGGCGGACAGGGCATCGGTAATCAGGCAGGCTTTGTCCGGCCCCTTTAATTTATAGGCCAGCTGAAGCAGCTCGTACGGCAGATGGCAGCCATCGCAGATCAGTTCCACCGTGGCATCATCGCACAGGTAGCTGCCCTCCACCGCGCCGGCAAAGCGCCAGGCGTTGATGCGGCGGGTGACCGCCATGCCGCTGTACAGGTGGCAGGCGTGC
This sequence comes from bacterium, assembly GCA_029006015.1. Classification (GTDB taxonomy): domain Bacteria; phylum Bacillota; class Clostridia; order Christensenellales; family SUG1161; genus SUG1161. Next base: position 2,134 of record JAQXFY010000076.1, on the reverse strand, counting down.
GTGCAGCCCATCTTGACCGCGCGCACGATATCATCCGCATTGGCATCGGTATGCCCGTAGGAGGGCATGATGCCGCGGTTTAAAAGCTCCTTCAAAAAATCATCGGCGCCGGGCAGCTCGGGCGCAAAGGTCCAGCGCCAGATCTCCGGATACTTATCCAGAATGGGCAGGTATTCCGCCGGATCGGGATTGACGATAAAATTGGGGTTTTGCGCGCCGGCTTGTGCCAGGGCAAAATAGCTGCCCTCCAGATGGGCGCCGGGCATGCGGGGAACATCGTCCATGCGGACGGCCTCCCGGAAGCCCTCAAAAAAGGGTTCCAAATCGGATACCGGGCAGGCGCTGGAGGTGGGAAGCAGCGTGGTGGTGCCGTGGCGCATATGCAGCCGGGCCGCGCGGGCAAAAGCCTCGCCTCCGCCTTGCATAAACTCCGCCCCGTCGCCGCCGTGCACATGCAGATCGACAAAGCCCGGCACAATATAGCCGCCGTGGGCATCCCAATAACCGCCCGCTTTGGGCGTGCCGCGAAAAACCTCCGTAATGACGCCATCCTCCATAACAACGCCGCCGGAGATAAAACCATCCTCTGTAAATACCTGGCCATTGGCCACCATTTGGCGCATGATAAAAACCCTCCCATATCAACCAAACTATACGCATTATAGCGCATTGGCCGGGAGGGGGCAATGCACGGGCGATATCATTTTATCCAAAGGGGGCATACAGGAAACGGTGCAGGCGCGGATAGCATCAGGGCTGTGCGGCAAATACAAAAATAAACATGGGCAAAAAGCCTTCCCTCAAAAAGCGGGTGCCTTTCACGGGGGCCAAGAGATGGGCAAAAAGATGCCGCCGCAACATGGGGATGAGGAGTTGAACCTGCATATCTTTCCCTTGTTGTATCAGAAAAAGCTGCGTTTTATGAATGGCGGACACAGCGTTTTGGGCATTGGCTGGGCCGAGTGCATTTTGCTTGTTTATTGGATTGGAAGCATGATCATGACAAATAATAAAAGGAACATTAAAAATGATATTTGCGGAGGGGGAAAATTCGTTAAACTGAAACACCTTCTAAACTTTAGGATAGTTTGACAAAAAATGCCCCAATATGATATTGTAAAACCGTGCCGATATGGAAATAGGAGATGGGCTGCATACTCTTGTTCCCAAGGGATTGTGAGGTTGATTTTATGAAAAAAATAATACGCATGTTGTTGTGTGTTGCCATGGCGATTTTGCTTTCGTCATGCGCCATTACCGGCGGGACTTCGCCCAACACATCGTCCGGTTCGCCGAAAGACGTTGTCGATGACTCCAATCGGATTATTTCGGTAGCCGACGAAAATGGGGTGCGTTCTTATTGGCTGCCTACCCACATGGAATCCTTTACGCCGGACGGTAAGCCGCAGTATACCTATGATATAACCTACGCCAAGGATACCTATGTGCTCGACACCATAAAAATTACCATCTACGATGAAAACGGCGAGGTTAAAGTAGAACAAAAAGCCAAACTTGCCAGCTACGAGGAAACGGATTATATTACCTTTTGGTCATATGAAAGCGAAATGACGAAAAACGGCGAAACATTGCATGCGGATTCAAAAGATTGGTTTATGATTGACCTTTCGACTAAAAAATATAAGAGGTTGACTGATTATAAAGTTGCCGCCGGCACAGGCGATATATCGTTTGATGAAGCAAAGAAACAGCTGGAAGAAGTTCATCTTGCTACCGAATGGTTTATGGGAAGCAAAGGCGCGTTTTATCAATGTTATATTCCTCCCAGGTATGAGAACGAGCGCGGAAGTTTTGAAATGACCTATTTCCCAACGGACGAATTTGATATTACTTCCTTCCGTATGAAGCCCGACACGGATCATCTGGAATGGACGGCAAAAACCGCTTCGGGAGAAACGGTCGACGTCGTTCTTCCCAACGGGTTTGCGGCCGGCCTTGCGCAGTGCGACTACACCAAAGACGAAATGAGCCCCGTATATTATTACGATAACGGGAATATAGCCGAAAAAGCAACCTTTGTGCCGGTTACCGGAAAGGCATATTTGGAGTATGTGATGCTTGATATTGACAGCTACAGAACACTGTCGATTGACGGTATGATGTTCTTTATGGA
>JAQXFY010000075.1 GCA_029006015.1 bacterium | reverse complement strand
CCGCATACGATCTGTCCTCCCTGACCTATGCCGTTACTGCCGGCGAGGCCCTGAACCCGGAGGTGTTCGAAAAATTCCGCCAGGCCACGGGCCTGATGCTGCGCGAGGGTTTCGGGCAAACCGAAACCACGCTCAGCGTGGCTACCTATCCGTGGGATGAGCCCAAGCCGGGTTCCATGGGCAAGCCCTCCCCGGGATATGATGTGCACCTGGTCGATGACGAGGGCAACGAGGTTGCCAGCGGCACGGTGGGCGAGATCGCCATCCGCACTGATACCCGCCGCCCCGCCGGTTTGTTTATGGGCTATTATGGCGATCCCGAGCGCACCAAAGCCGCCTGGCACGATGGCCTCTACCGCACGGGCGATATCGCCTGGCGCGATGAGCAGGGCTATCTGTGGTATGTCGGCCGGGCGGATGATATCATCAAAAGCTCGGGCTACCGCATCGGGCCGTTTGAGGTAGAAAGCGTCATGATGGAGCACCCCGCCGTGGTGGAGGTTGCCATTACCGGCGTGCCCGATCCCGTGCGCGGCCAGGTGGTCAAGGCAACGGTGGTGCTGGCCAAGGGCTATCAGCCCAGCGATCAGCTGAAAAAGGAATTGCAGGATTACGTCAAGCACGCCACCGCGCCCTACAAATACCCCCGCGTGGTGGAATTTGTCGATGAATTGCCCAAGACCATCTCCGGCAAGGTGCGCCGCGTACAGATCAGGGAGCAGGGGCATCAGTAAGCCGGGGCTTTCCCGTACCGGTTAAGGCAACGGCCAAGGGCGCCCCAACCTGCCCATTGGGCCGGATGGGCCCAAATGGCCGCCATGGCATCCGCCGGACAAGGCTGGCCGGTTATAAAAACAGGCGATACCCGGGTGGGCCGGGTATCGCTTTTTTATGTAAACGCAATGGCGCGCGCACGCGCATGCCCCCATTTGCTAGGGGGCATTTTTTATGCGCGCTTGCCCGCCCCCTGGTATCGCACCGCCCTTCCCAAGCCCATTTGCCTAAAGGGGGGATTGTTCTATGCCGGGGATGGGGGCAAAGCGGGGGGCGTTCCCGGCTGCAGGGCATCCGGTGCCGGGCGCGGCCTGCGGGAAAACGGGCGGCGCTTAGCGGCCCGGCCCCTCCAGCGCCCGCTGCAGCAGCCCTTCGCCGGCGGGTTTGGTCCACGGCGCCAGGCAGGCGGCGGCCATGGCCTGGGGTATGCCGGCCAGCCGGGCGGCGGATAAAAGCCGGCTTTGGTCAAAGCGTTTTGGCAGCCAGAAAAGGGCCTGCGGCATCTCGCCCCGGGGCGGATGGGCCAGGGCGTCGAGCGCCCGCGCCAGGATAAGCGCATGGTCAAAGGCAAAGGCGCCCGCATGTTCCAGGCGCCAGGTGGCCTGGCAACCCAGCGCATCCAGGCGGGTATGCTTGCTTACCCGGGCCGCCTGCCCCTGCCCGATGGACAATTCCCAGCTTTCCACGCGGGAGCCATCATCCGGCCGGGCAAGGGTGCGGGTAATGGCAAGGGCAAACCATGCCGCCCGGGCCGCATCGTCCCCTGCGCGCGGGGCGTAAAGGCCGGCAGGCAGCGCGGCCATGTAGGCGCAGCTGATGACCCACCCCCGCGGATCGCGCCCGGGGGTGCTGGTGGTGCCCAGCTCTGTCAGGTGCAGGCCGGACAGGCCGGTTTCCTCCTCCAACTCGCGCGCGGCGGTGTCGGCCAGCGTCTCACCGGGCTGGGCAAAGCCGCCGGGCAGCGCCAGGCAGCCGGCAAAGGGCTGGCGCGCCCGTTCCACAAGCAGAACAGACAGGCTTCCCTCCCCTTGGGCACAATCCGCCGCCAGCAGCACGATATCTGCTGCGACGGAGGGGCGGGGGTAGCGATCCTTCCCATCGGGGGTTGGCATGGGTATCCCTCCTGTTATCGGGGCAGTTTCCAAAGGCTGCCTTCGCGCACGGCAAGGCCGCGGTCCTGCAGCGATTGCAGGTGGCGCCGCACGGTTTCCGTGGGCAGATGCAGCGCGCGGCACAGTGTGCCCGCATCGGCCTGGATGTTTAGCATCAGGTAATCCAGAATGGCCTGCCGCTCCACCTCGGCCTGTTTGGGCTGCGGCCAGGGCAGCTGGATGGTAACGCGGTCCGGATTAAAGCTTTCCTTAAGCGCGGTGTGCTGCGATGCGTAGGTGCGCAGCGCCTGCTCCAGGGCCTGCAGGCCGCGGCCGCTGGCGGTGCCGATGCCGGCATGCTTGAACAGCTTCATCAGGGTGGGGTTTCGCGGATCGGATTTGCCGCCCGCCATGGCCTGGGCGGCGCTCATGCGCAGGCCGCCGGGGTTGGTAATGACAATGCCCCCGGGGGTGTTTTCCACCGTCAACCCGCCGGGCTGATAATAATTGGCATGGATAACGGCGTTGGACAGCGCTTCCGACAGCGCAATGCGCATGGCCTGCGCCGCCGGCGTATCGCCCAGGCTTTGCCGAATCTGGCCGGTTATCCGCTCCATTACCCGGGTATAAAACGCATACAGATTGCCGGCATGCTGCCCGCCCCCGTCAAGCGGTGCGCCCCGGCCATCGCCTGTTTCCCTGTATGCCAGCGCAAAGCAGGGAAATGCCACACCGATCTTTTCCGGCAGGCCCAGCATCAGCAGCCCCGCCGCCGTTGGATGGGCGATGCCGTCCATGCCGCGGGCAGCCGCGCCCAGGCGCAGCAAAAAAGCCTCGTCCCCCAGGGAATCGGGCCAGGCCTGGGGGCATAGCTGCACCACGCGCCGGCGGTAGGCGGCAACGCTTTGGGGGCACAGCGCCTCCAGCCCCAGGGCGTCGATGCGCTTGATATCCTGCGGGCCCTCGCGCCCATCGCGCAGCATGTTGCGCACCTCATGCTCCGTGCAGCGGTAATCCCCCTCGCCATTGCGCCGGTAGGAGCCGGTAAAAGGGTTGCGCCCCAGGTAGATGGGGCGGTCGTGCCGGTCGGCACGCGGCACCTCAACGGTGACGATGGGCTTTCCCTCTATCTCCTCGATGCGGACATCCTGCGGCCCCAGGATGTTGATGCTGACCACATCGGGGTTGTTGAGCCCGGCCCACAGCTGGCGGACGGTGTTATCCGGGTCCGGCAGGCCGGCCACATGCAGGCTGTGGTCGGGCAGCTCCTCCACGCCCAGCAGGATGATGCCCCCGATGGTGTTGGCAAAGGCGGAATAGGTTTCCCACAGGCTGCCGGGAAACCCGCCGGTTGCTTTTTTGGCCTCGATACGGTTGTTTTCCTGATATTGTTCCACCTGACGGATGCGGATCATACGCCTCCCCCCTGCTTTTATCATAGCAGGCGCGATGGCCGGATACAATGCAAAACCATGCAAAAACAGGCCGGGGCAGATGTTCATAAGACAGTTAACCGCCACAGCAGGGCAATCTTTTGTGGCGGTTCTTGTATTTTATCTGCCATGTGATAATATGAAAGTGGATAGATTAACAAATTGGGAGTTTGTTATCGCTGCACATTGAACTGATGTTCTGAAAGGAAACTTGTTATGTTATATCCAGCAATACAACCCAAAATGCTTACAGGAACAGAGCATATAGTAGACGAAAATGGCAATACAGTGTCGGATGTGAATAGCTATTGGCGGTGGGCATATTCAAATATTTTTGATAATGCCGAAAGAGGTGCATTTGCAGAATACCTTGTTGCATGCGCACTTGGAATATCTGATAAAGTGCGCATAAATTGGGATAAGTGCGATTTGGTATCTCCCGAGGGAATATCTATAGAAATAAAAGCATCAGGCTACATTCAAACCTGGGAACAGGATAGGCTTTCAAATATTTTGTTTTCAATTCGGCCGACTCATGGTTGGGATAGCGTTACAAATACATTTTCAAAGGAAAAGATCCGGTAAGCAGATGTTTATGTATTCTGTGTCCATAAGCACATTGATCAAAATACAATAAATCCATTGGATATAAAGCAATGGGATTTCTATGTTTTGAGTACTCATGTACTAAACTGTGCGGCGAAAACTCAAAAAAGCATTTCATTAAACGCCTTGTTGAAAATTGGCGCTGAAAAATGTAGTTTTGGCAGTATTCATACTAAGATTTTGCAATTGGCTGAAAAATCAGATCGTTAAATTCCTGTTTGTCGGGATGCTGCAAAAACCTTTCAGAACAAAAGGGCGCGCTTTCATACATCCCGGTTGAATGTATGATGCGGTGTAAAGTTTTGCGGCGCGTCAAAGCCTCCCTTGTGTAAAGGGAGGTGGCACGGCCAAGCCGTGGCGGAGGGATTGTCATGCAACCGAAGCATAATAAACAGTTGGTTCCATTGGCCAGGCAGCTGCGAAAAGAAATGGCAAAAGAGGGGGAGCCAACGGCGTTTGTGGAGGCTTAGGGGCGGTTATTCGTATCCCAAACAAGGAAATCAGCAGAAATTTTTAGCGGCGTTTGTGAGTATATCGATGCCGTGGCAACACAATCCCTCAGTCAGCATCGCTGACAGCTGCCTTTACACAAGGGAGCCTTGGGTGCTGCCGCACCGGTGCAACATACAAGAACCGGCCTGTGAACCTTTACAGGCCGGTTTAACGGTTTTACGGACAACTGGCCATGGCGGGTCTGCCCAGCGCATGCATCAGGGCCTGGATTTTTGCGGCATCCTTGATGCCATGCCCACTTTCAATGCCGGTTAAAATATCCATTCCGAAAGGATGGGCGGCATGTTGGATGGCGGCGGCGTTTTCGGGCGTAATGCCGCCGGCCAGCAAAACAGGCAGCGGCGTGGCCCGGCAGATGGCCTCATACAGGGAAAGGTTT
>JAQXFY010000074.1 GCA_029006015.1 bacterium | reverse complement strand
GTATATTGGCAGGAAAAGGGCGATATGGATATTGTCCATGGTCTGGCCGGGTATGTGGCTTCCATGCGCCTTGATACGCTTTATGACAAGGAGCGCGGTCTGTTTTTTATCGGCCGGGAAGCCGGACAGCGCCCGCAGGATATCCACTATGATTTGTATGCATCCGAAGCCCGCCTGCTGTCCATTGCGGCCATGGCGCTGGGCCGGGTGGAACCTGAACATTGGAAGCGCCTGTCGCGCCCCATCGCCCGGTATGGCTCGGACCAAACCCTGTACGCCTGGAGCGGAACCATGTTTGAATACCTGATGCCGGGCCTGCTGGTAAAACCCGTGCGCCATACGCTGGGGGATTTTGTTGCGCGCGGCGCTGTGCGCATGCAAAAAAAGTTTGCCAAACGGGAGAACATACCCTTTGGGGTGTCCGAATGCGGCATGATGGCCGTCGATGCCGATGGCTGGTATCAGTATCGTGCCTTTGGCGTACCTGCATGCGCCCTGGCCAACGAGCGGGCCAGCCGTATCTGCTCGGCGTATGCCGCTTATCTGGCTGCCGGTATTGATCCCAAAGCGGCCATGGATTCCATTAACGCCCAGTATCACCTGGGCGCATGGGGGCCATACGGCTTGATGGAGGCCATTGATTTTGATGATTCCCGCGTGCCACAACCCGGGCATGCCGTTGTAACCAGCTACATGGCCCATCATCAGGGCATGGCGCTTTGCGCTATTGCCAACGCGGTAGAGGATAACGCCCTGTGCCGCCTGTTTGAAGCCCGCCCCGATGTACAGGCCATGCTTCCCACCATTCAGGAAGCGGTACCCGATGCCGCCCCCCTTCGCCGCAGGCGTACAGGGGAAAATACAAAAGCGCGCTGCGCTGCCTCCGCCACACCGCTGGATCCATGGGCCATGCCGCCGCGCATGCAGCTATTGGGCGCCCAGGGGCAGATGACCATGATCTGCGCCAATGGCGAGGGGGATATCTGGCGCGATGGCAGGCGTATCGGCCGGTTTGAAGGCGATGGCGTGTGCGCCATGCCCACGTATCGCTTGCAGATGGCCTGGCAGGGGCGGTTGTATAGCCTGCTGCCCACCGGCCGGGGCGAGCGCCCACGGGCGCCGCGCGTATTGGCCATGCCCGGGCGTATGTGCTTTTCCGGCTGGGCGGGCGGGCATAAGTGCAGGGTGGATGTCATGGCCGATCCGGATACCGGCGCGGACATCCGTTTTATTCGGGTTAAAAATACAAGCCGCCATCCTTGCGAAATTACCCTGTGGGGGGAAATGGACCTGGGGCTTATGGCGATGGGGGCGTTTGATACCCATCCCTCCTTTGCCTCGCTTTTTTTGCAGACCCACCTGGAAGATGGCCTGCTTTTGGCTGCCCGAACCCCCCGTATGCCACAGGACAAGGCTTATTATGTGGGCATGGCGCTGATTGGCGATGTCGGCCGGCTGGTAGCCGAAACCGATCGTTACCGGGTGCCCGGGCGGGACGGCGCCGGCGTGCCCGATGGGGCGCATCCGCAAAGCCATGCCGTGGAAAGCATCCTGGCCTTGGGGGCGCGCATCAGATTGGAGGCGGGGCAGGAGGCGATGCTGGGCCTTGCCGTGCTGGCGGGCGCAGATAAGGGGGCTGTTATCGACGGGTTGCGCAAACTTAGACGCAACCGGGCGCTGCAAAATCTGCCTGCGCGCGCCGCGCGCGAACAAAAGCTGGAGCTGTCGCTTTGCCGCCTGACGCCGCAGGAACACCGGCTTGCGCTGGAGGCCGCCTCCTGCCTGTTTTACCGTTACCGCTCCACGCCCTGCCCGGATATGGCTGCCCAAAGCCTTTTGTGGGAAACCGGTATCAGCGGGGATGTTCCGCTGGCCGTCTGCCGGGTGGACGGGCTGAAAAGCGGCCTGCAAGCCATCCGTCGCCACGCTTATCTGGCCCGCATGGGCTTTCGGCATGATGCTGCCATTTTGTTTGCTTCCGGGGATGGGTATCACCGGCCGCTGCAGGATGCCTTCGAGGATGAGGTGCGCCGCTTGAGGGCGCCTAGCATCCACCTGCTGGTTGCCAGCCATTTAAGCGCGGGCGCCATGCAGGCCATCCGATCCTGGGGCATCGATACGGGGCATGAGGGGGGCCAGCTGAAGCGCCGTGCCCCCCGGCAGGGCCGCGAGGCAGCCATCCGGCAGGCAAACGTGCAGGATAACCTGTGCGTGTTACACCAATATTCCGGCGATGGGCGCGCCATCCATTTGACGGTGGACAGCAGCCATCCCACGCCGCGGCCGTGGTGCAATGTGTTGGCAAATCCGTACTTTGGCGCGGTTGTCAGCGAAAAAGGTGCGCTTTATGCCTGGCTGAACAACTGCCGTGAAGGGCGCATTTTGCCATGGACAAACGATCCCGTTCGCGATAGGGCGTCCTGCGCCATCTACCTGTCCGATCTGTCGGGCGAACATATCTTTGGCGCTATGCCTGCGTGTGATGACGCCGCCTTTGATGTCACCCACGCTATGGGGGTCAGCCGCTTTGAAGCCTGCCATGATGGCGTGCGCCATCGGCTGTCTGTCTTTGTCCGGCCGGATGCCGATTGCCTGGTATACCGGCTGGTGCTGGAAAATACAACCAAACGCATCAAAAAGCTGCGCGTAGCCTGCGCGGCGGATGTTTGCCCGGGCGCGCTGAGAAGGGAAAAGCGCCACGGGGTGAAAGTAACCCTTCGGGATAATCGATTGTTGGCCGGCAATATGCTGTCCCCCGAAAGCCCGGTGGCAGCCCTGGCTGCACCCGGGCAGCAACGGGTGGAAACGCTGGCCGCGCGCGAGGCATTCTATGATGCCGCGGGCTGCCCTGCCGGCATGAAGCGGGGGCGGTGGGTGTTTCATCCCGGCGCCGATCCCATTTTGGCCATGCGCTGCAGCGTGGCGCTTATGCCGGGCCAACGCCAGGAGATCCTTTTTGCGCTTTCTGCCGGGGGCAGTGCCACCCAGGCGTTGCATGCCCAGCCGGAAGGGCAATCGGGTGAACAGCTGGAGCTGGCGGCCCTTGACAGGTGGCAGGATCGGCTGTCGGCTTTTGAAGCCAATACGCCGGATGCCGATTTTAACCGACTGTTTGACTGGGTTCGTTATCAGGCGGTGGCCAGCCGCCTGTGGGCCCGAAGCGGCTTTTATCAATCGGGCGGCGCGTTTGGCTTTCGCGATCAGCTGCAGGATATGATGTGCCTGCTGGAAAGCCACCCGCAGGAGGTGCGCGCCCATTTGCTGAATAGCGCCGCACACCAGTACCGGGAAGGGGATGTTCAGCATTGGTGGCACCCGCCGCGCCATGGTGTGCGCACAACGTTTAAGGATGATCTTTTGTTTTTGCCCTATGTTACCGCCGCTTATGTGCGCGCCACCGGGGATGAGTCCATCCTTGGCGAGCAGGTGCCTTACCTGGTGTCCCCTCCGCTGGGGCAACAGGAGCGGGAACGCTATGAAACCCCGGCCATATCCCCGGAAACCCAAAGCCTGTACCGGCATTGCCTGAAGGCCTTTGAGGCGGCCTGGAAAACCGGTCAGGGCGGTTTGCCCCTGATGTCAGGGGGCGATTGGAACGATGCCATGAACGTGGTTGGAGATGACGGTGGCACCAGCGTATGGCTTGCCATGTTTTTGCTGGTTACCGCCCGTGATTTTTTGCCCCTGATGCGCCAAATGGGGGATGATCAGGCGGCCGAGCGCATGCAGCAGGGTATCGAGCATCTGCGGGAAGCCATTGAACATGCATGGGATGGTGCCTGGTACCGCCGCGCCTATTATGGCGATGGCCAGCCGCTCGGAAGCAGCGATAGCCAGGCGTGCCAAATCGATGAGTTATCCCAATGCTGGGCGGTATTGGCGCTTGGCGATACGCCGCGCACACGCCAGGCTGTGGATAGTGCCCTGCAATATCTTTTTGATGAGCAGGCCGGCGTTTTAAAATTGCTGACCCCGGCTTTTACGCCACAGGACAGGTTGGCGGGCTACATCAATGCCTATCCGCCGGGCGTGCGCGAAAACGGCGGACAATATACCCACGCGGCTGCCTGGATGCTGCTGGCAGCCTGCCGCCTTGGGCGGGAGGAACTTGTCGGCCGCCTGCTGGCCGCATTAAACCCTATGGCACGCTGCAAAACGCGCGAGCTTGCGCTTTTGTATGCCGGCGAGCCCTATGTTGTGGCAGGCGATGTGGGCGGAGTGGAGCCTTACCTGGGCAAGGCGGGGTGGACCTGGTATACCGGAAGCGCTGCCTGGATGATGCGCGCCATGTTATCGGGCGTGCTGGGTTTTGAAAAAGTGGGCAGCAGCCTGCGCTTGTCCCCCTGCCTGCCGCCCGAATGGCCGGGCTATACGCTTACATACCGATACGGGAAAAGTGTCTATTGCATTCAGGTATCCCGGGGCGGGGAAAAAAGCCTTACTTTGGATGGCATCCCCTGTGGTGAGGAAGGCATTCCTTTGGTGGATGATGGGGGCGAGCATGCCGTGTGCTGCCACATGGGGAAATAAACCCCGTTAAGTGCATAAAACAATGTGGAAGATAAAATTGCGGGGGCCATTGGTTACCCCGCAATTTTTCTTTTATTATGCTGTATGCTTGGCTGTAAGATGATATGTGTTTAAAAGCGTAAAGCGCGATGCTGCGTACCGATAACCGCCCCTTGTATGTGCAGGGAAAAGCGGGGCGCGAAAGAAGTTTTTTTTCGCCGTTTCCGGTTGGGAAGGGGTGCAATTTCACCAAACTTGCTGTATACTAATGCAAAATATTTTGCGTGCTGGATTTGAAGCGATGGGGGTGCGCCGCAGTTGGAAGAGATTATCCTTTCCCTGCAGAATATACAAAAATCGTTCGATGGCCAGGGCGTACTGCATGGAATCGATGTCGATATCTACCGTGGCGAGTTTGTTACCCTGCTTGGGCCATCCGGCTGCGGCAAAACGACAACGCTGCGCATCATTGCCGGGCTGGAAACGCCCGATGAAGGGCGTGTGCTGTTAAACGGTGCTGATGTTACGCACCTGCCGCCCGAAAAACGCAATGTAAACACGGTCTTTCAGAATTATGCCCTGTTTCCGCACATGAATGTGCAAAAAAATATTGCCTATGGCCTGAAAATCCGCAAGGCTGCGCGGGAAGATATCCAGCGCCGAGTGGATGCGGTTTTGCGCCAGGTTCAGCTGGAGGGGTTTGGCAAGCGCATGCCCAGCCAGCTTAGCGGCGGGCAGCGCCAACGTGTGGCCATTGCGCGCGCGGTGGTCAATAACCCCGATATTCTGCTGCTGGATGAGCCGCTTGGCGCGCTTGATCTGCAGCTGCGCCGCCAGATGCAGACGGAACTGAAAAGCCTGCAGCGCGAGTTGGGCATTACCTTTATCTACATCACGCACGATCAGGAAGAAGCCCTTAATATGTCCAACCGCATTGCCGTGATGAACAAGGGCCGCTTTGAACAGATCGGCACGCCGGAAAATATCTATGAGCATCCCCAATCCCGCTATGTCGCCCAGTTTATCGGCCAGGCCAACATCCTGGAAGGCGTGGTGGAGCAATCGACCAATGGATGCAGTTTGGTAAAAACCCAGGCCGGCAGCATGACGGTATTGGGCGATTTTTCGGTGGGGGAGCATGTGGCGGTGTGCGTGCGGGCGGAGCGCATCGATTATGGCGATACCGCGCCGGAGGGCTTTCATTTGCCGGGCACCATTTCCATGCACAGCTATATCGGCGGCGTGCTGCGCACGCTGATTACCCTTGGCAGCGGGCAGGAACTGCTGATTACCGGGGCAAACCCGGTCAGCCTGTATCCTGCGGGCAGCCAGGTGGAGGTATTCTGGGATCCCCAGGTGGCCTCGGTTGTCGAAAGGGGGGCGCCGCATGAAGCGTAAAGCCGGCGTGCCGGCCCGTCGGGCGCGGCGTGGCCTTTTTTCGCCGTCCCTTTGGCCGATGACGGTAACCACCCTGCTGTTGGTGGTTATTCCGCTGGGGTATATCATTTGGATGTCCTTTATGAAAAAGGATGCCGTGTGGGGCGTCGGTAACGAATTTACATTTGGCAATTATCTTAAAATGCTCGATCCCATGTATGGGCGTGTTTTTGCCGATTCCTTTGGCATTGCGGCGCTGACAACGGTGCTGCTGCTGGGCATTGGCTATCCGTTTGCCTATTTTACCGCGCGCCTGCCCAAACGCTGGCGCTCCGTCGTACTGCTGTTGATGATCGCCCCATTTTGGCTGAACAGCCTGATCCGCCTTAACGGCTGGGTTATTCTTTTAAAGGCGGATGGTCCGGTCAACACGGCCCTTCAGGCCATGGGGCTGGTGGATGGGCCGGTCAAGCTGCTGTATACCTTTGGGGCGCTTGTGCTGGGCATGGTATATGCGCTGGCCCCCCTGATGGTGCTGGCTATCTACAATTCCGTTGAAAAACTGGATAATTCCCTGCTGGAGGCCTCGCGCGATCTGGGCGCGGGGCGGGTGCGCACCTTTTTTTCGGTGACGCTGCCCTTGACTTCGCCCGGTATCCTGGCCGGCTGCGTGCTTGTTTTTGTGCCATCGGTCGGCCTGTTTTTTATTGCCGATATGATGTACGGCGGAAAACAGGTGCTGCTGGGAAATTTGATTAAGGATCAGCTTTTGTCGGCGCGCAACTGGCCCTTCGGCGCGGCGCTGTCGGTGGTGATGCTGGCGCTGATTACAGCGTCCATCATTCTGTATAAAAAGCTGACA
>JAQXFY010000073.1 GCA_029006015.1 bacterium | reverse complement strand
CTGGTGGGCCCCGGGCGCCTGCTGCGCCGCGCCATCGAAGCTGACCGGCTGACCAGCAGCATTTTCTTCGGCCCACCTGGCTGCGGCAAAACCACGTTGGCCAATGTCATCGCCAATGTTACCGGCGCTGCCTTTGAGCGCCTGAATGCCGTTACCAGCGGCGTAAGCGATGTACGCAAGATTATCGAAAAGGCGGAAAGCAACCTCAAGCTGAACAACCGCCCTACTTACCTGCTGCTGGATGAATGCCACCGCTGGAATAAGGCGCAAAGCGACAGCATTCTGCCCGCGCTTGAAAACGGTGTGCTGCGCTTTATCGGCTCCACCACCGAAAACCCGGCCATCGCCATGACGCCTGCCATCGTCAGCCGCTGCCGTTTGTTCCGCTTTGAACCGCTGACACCCGATCAGGTGGGGCTTGCGGTGGATCGCGCCATTGCGGACAAGGAACGCGGATATGGCATGCTGCGCATCCAAATGGAAGCCGATGCCCGCGCGCACATCTGCTCCATCGCCAATGGCGATGTAAGAAGCGCGTTAAACGCCCTGGAGCTGGCCGTTTTAACCACGCCGGCCGGGGAGGATGGCATCATCCACATCACGCTGGATGTGGCGGAGGAAAGCATCCAGCGCCGCGTGCTTCAGATGGACGAATCCATGTTTTACGACATGCTGTCCGCCTTCTGCAAATCCCTTCGCGGAAGCGATAGCGATGCCGCAATTTCCTGGGCCATGCGCCTTTTGCATGCCGGGGCCGATCCGCGCATTATCGCCCGGCGCCTTATCGCCCATGCCAGCGAGGATATTGGCCTGGCAGCGCCCGATGCCATGTTGCAGGCGGTAGCCGCCGCCCAGGCCGTGGAGCTTATCGGTTTGCCGGAAGCCCGGCTATCGCTTGTGCAGGCCATTATCTTTTTGTGCGAAAGCCCCAAGTCCAATGCGGTTGTCTACGCGTTGGGCAGCGCCTTGGAGGATGTGGAAACCAAGCAAAACCTGCCCGTTCCGCTGCACTTGCAGGATGCCAGCTATTCCTCCCACACCCGCCTGGGCACCGGCGAAGGCTATAAATACCCCCATGATTATCCTGGACATTTTATCAAGCAGCAATACATGCCGCGCGGGCTGGAGGGAAAACGCTATTATTTACCTTCCACCCAAGGGTTCGAGGCACGTATCCGGCAATTACGCGCTGCCCGCGGGATTATCGACCCGCTTTCCCCCGCGGATGCCAAACAAATGCAGGATTCCAAGCCGGCAAAGCCGGAGGATAAGAAAGGATGATTTCTATGGCGCCTATTGCACTGGGTCTTCAAACCTATACCATCCGTGACATTACGCAAACGGAAAAAGACATGCGCGAAGCTTTCCGGCAGGCCGCCGCCTGCGGATACGATTGTATCCAGGTAGGCTGTGAAGGTTCGGATATCCCCAAGGCCGCAGTGGCCGATGCGCTCAAGGAAAATGGCCTGTTTGCCTGTGGTTCCCACAGCGATTTGGGCCGTATGAAAACCGATTTTAAAGCCATTGTGGCCGAACATAAGGCTTACGGAAGCGAGTATATCTGTGTGGCCGGCATCCCGCGCGAGGGCGGCTATACCTTTGATGCCGCCAACATGCGCCGCCTGGTGCGCGATCTGTCGGATATGGCCAAGCGCATGCGCGATGCGGGCCTTAAGCTGCATTATCACAACCACAGCCACGAATTTGCCCGGTTGGACGGTGCAACCCGCATGATGGACATGCTGATCGACGAAGCTTCCCCCGAGCTGATGCTGGAAATCGATATTGCCTGGGCCCATAACGCCGGGGCCGATCCTTTTGCCCTGCTGGAGCGCGTCAAGGGCCGGTGCGAGCTTGTACACGTCAAGGACAGGCGCATTGTCGGCCGCACACAAACCTCCACCGTGTGCGATGTTGGCGCAGGAAACATGAACTGGCCGGGGCTCATCGATTGCTGCCGCCGTCTGGGTATCCGTGTAGCCACGGTTGAAATCGATGATGGCTGGCCGGTTTCCCCCATGGAAAGCGCCCGCGTTAGCGCGGCATATTTAAAAACGCTGGGGGTTGGGCTGAAATAAGCCCCTTTCCTGCCGTTTTATTGGCATATCCGCCCAATCTGTAAACGGATATGGTTGCCTGCACCCGGATAAAGGAATACCGCAAAGCCCCGCTTTTATTTAAAAAACGGTGCTTTGCTTTTATGGGCTTGTGCCCGGAAAGCAGCAAAAGGCCACTCTAAATGCGGTTGCCCCTTTCTATCAAAAAGCCCGCACCAGCGTGCGGGCTTTTTTGCCTTTTCCTATACGATGATCTTGCCGTGGCATATGGCCTTTCAGCGGATCTGCCCGTCACCGCGAATAACGTATTTGTTGGTGGTTAACTGCTCCAACCCAACCGGGCCGCGGGCATGCAGTTTTTGTGTGCTGATGCCAATTTCCGCGCCAAAGCCAAATTCCCCGCCATCGGTAAAGCGCGTGGAAGCGTTTACATAAACCGCAGCGGCATCCACTTGGTTTAAAAAGCGCTCCGCACGGCCATAATCGCGCGTGATGATGGCCTCCGAATGCCGGGTAGAATGCTGGGCAATATGCGACAGTGCGCCCTCCAAGCCATCCACCACCCGGATGGACAGGATGGTATCGTTATATTCACAATCCCAATCGGCCTCGGTAGCCGCAATGCAATCCGGGCACAGTGCCAATGTTCGCGTGCATCCGCGCACTTCACACCCCGCCTGATGAAGCGCCTGGACAGCCATCGGCAGAAATGCTTCGGCTACACGCTCATCCACCAGCAGCGTTTCCATGGCATTGCAAACGGAAGGGCGGCTCATTTTCGCATTAAGTACAACCTGAAGGGCCATATCCAAATCCGCACCGGCATCCACATAAGTATGGCATACGCCGGTGCCCGTTTCAATGACGGGTACACGCGCCTGCTCCACAACAGAGCGGATCAGCCCGGCTCCACCTCGCGGAATCAGCACATCGATAATACCATGCAGCGCCATCATTTCGGCCGCCGCCTGGCGCGAAGGATCGGACAGAAGCACAATGGCATCCTCCGGCAAGGCTGTCTTTTTCAAGGCCGCACGCAGCGTTTCCACAATGGCGCGGTTGGAATGGATGGCTTCCGAGCCGCCGCGCAGCACCACGGCGTTGCCGCTTTTGATGCACAGCGCAGCCGAATCGCTGGTAACATTGGGCCTGGCCTCATAAATCATGCCGATAACGCCAAGCGGCACGCGCATTTTGGCAATGCGCAGGCCGTTAGGGCGCACCCATGCGCTTTCCACCTTGCCGATGGGATCGGGAAGCTGCGCTACCTGCCGGATTCCTTGCGCCATGCCCGCCACCCGCTTTTCATCCAGGCGGAGCCTATCCTGCATGGATTGGGGCATCCCGTTTTGGGCGGCAGCCTCCATATCCAGCACATTGGCTTTGAGGACATCG
This sequence comes from bacterium, assembly GCA_029006015.1. Lineage (GTDB taxonomy): Bacteria > Bacillota > Clostridia > Christensenellales > SUG1161 > SUG1161. Next base: position 4,835 of record JAQXFY010000073.1, on the reverse strand, counting down.
GGGCAGCCGGCCTCCAGCGCATCCGCCATGGCCAGCAATGCCTGATTTTTTTCCTCTATCCCTGCGATGGCCAGTTTGGGGGCAGCCGTACGCGCCAGAAGCGCTTCTTCCCTGACGGAGGGCATGTTAATCGTCCTCCTCATCCTCTTCCGGAAGATCGGCGTTATGGTACACTTCCTGCACATCATCCAGATCTTCCAAGCGCTCCAGCATGTTGCGCACTTTACGCGCTGTCTCCTCATCCCCAATGATTTGCATATTCTGGGGAATCATGGCGATTTCTGCCGTAATAAAGGTAAGCCCCTGGCCTTCCAAAGCCTCGCGTACGGCGGAAAAATCCGAGGGATTGGTGATGATTTCGTAAGCTTCTTCCCCAACCACCACATCATCGGCGCCCGCATCTAGCGCCATCATCATCATGGTATCTTCGTCCAGATCATGTTCGCTGCGGTCGATAACGATCTGGCCCTTACGGTCAAACATCCATGCCACGCTGCCCGCCGCGCCCAGGCTTCCGCCCGATTTATCAAAGGCATGCCGAACATCGCTGATCGTGCGGTTGCGGTTATCCGTCAACGTCTCCACGATAACCGCTACGCCGGATGGGCCATAGCCTTCATAGGTGTTGGCAACATATTGTACCCCTTCATCGGCGCCGGAGGCCTTTTTAATGCTGCGCTGGATATTATCATTGGGCATATTGGCCGCCTTAGCCTTGGCGATCACATCGCGCAGGCGGGCGTTCGAGGCAGGATCTGCCCCGCCCTCCTTAACCGCAATGGCGATCTCGCGCCCAATCTTGGTAAAGATCTTTCCGCGAGCCGCGTCCGCTGCGCCCTTGCGCCGCTTAATGTTGTTCCACTTGGAATGCCCGGACATGCAATTTTCCCCTTTCGTAACCCAGTACAAAAACAAAATGACGAATTAGTATACCACAGGGCGCTTTGGGCCTCAAGAACAGGAAGGCCATCGTGCTAAAATCGTTTTGCTCTTTGGCCGCCAACGGCTTAAAGCTCATCCCTGTCAGCACAATTTTTCAAGGGCCAGCCAGCCTATCAGGCCGGCTGCACCCTTTCCCGGCATCAGGCTCAAGCCTTCTGTTTGTTTTTATCCACTACCGCCAGCGCCCGCTCAACCACATGATCCACCGTCAAACCAAAATGCTCGAACAAACGATTGGCCGGGCCGGAAGCACCAAAGCCTTCCATGCACACCACATCGCCATCCAGCCCAACATATTTATGCCAGCCCATGCTGCTGCCCGCTTCCACCGCCAAGCGCGCCCGGACGGCGCAGGGCAGCACCGTTTCCTTATAAGCCTCCGGCTGGCGGTCAAAAACATCCAGCGACGGCATGGATATCACACGCGCATGAATGCCCATCTCTTCCAACTTTTTGGCCGCCTCGATAATCAGGTGTACTTCCGATCCGGTAGCCATCAGCAAGATATCAGGCTGCTTGCCGCCGGAGGAAATCAGATAACCGCCACGCATGGCGTCAATCCCGCTGGCCTGCAGCGTGGGCAGGTTCTGACGGGTAAGCGCCAGTGCCACCGGCCCGCCGTTTTGCATGGCATAAGCATAGGCCGCAGCCGTTTCGGGACCGTCTGCCGGGCGGAATACCGTAACGCCCGGGATAGAGCGAAGCATGGCCAGCTGCTCAATGGGCTGGTGAGTCGGCCCATCTTCGCCCACGCCGATGGAATCATGCGTCAGGATAAACAGCACCGGCAGGTTCATCAGCGCACTCAAGCGTATAACGGGCTTCATGTAATCGGAAAAGACAAAGAATGTGGCGCAATATGGGCGCAGGCCGCCATGCAGGGCCAACCCGTTTGTAATGGCCGCCATAGCCAACTCGCGCACACCAAAGTGGATATTGGCGCCATCACGATTTTCCGGCCCATAATCGCCAAACCCTTTCAGGTTGGATTTGGTAGAAGGCGTTAAATCCGCGGCGCCCCCCATCAGGTTGGGCACATATGGTGCCAGGCGGTTTAAAACCTCCCCGGAGGTATTGCGCGTAGCCTGGCTGCCTTCAAAGGCCCAATAATCGCCTTTGGACAGGAAAGACAGATCTGCCTGGCCGCTCATCCAGCGGGTATATTCCGCCGCCAACTCCGGGAAAGCCGCTTCATAGGCCTTAAAGGCCGCATTCCAATCGGCATGGCGCTTGGCGCCCTCCTCCTGCAGCTGCGCTGTGGCCTGGTACACTTCCTGCGGCACGGTAAAGGGAGGTAAATCCCATCCCAGCGTTTTTTTGGTTTCCGCCAGGTTATCGGCCCCCAGGGGTTCCCCATGGGCGGATGCCTTGCCCTGCTTGGCCGGGCATCCCTGACCAATATGGGTTTTAATTTCGATCATGGAAGGCTTGTCCGTGCAGGCTTTGGCCACGGAAATAGCCATGGAAATGGCTTCCACATCGGTGCCGTCCTCCACCCGGAGCGTCTGCCAGCCCAGGGCCGCAAAGCGCGCGGCGACATTTTCCGTAAAGGCAATATCCGTGCTGCCTTCGATGGAAATATTATTGCTGTCATACAGCACGATCAGCTTGCCAAGCTTCCAGGTACCGGCCAAGCTGGCCGCTTCATAGGAAATACCCTCCATCATGCAACCGTCGCCCGCAATAACATAAGTATAGTGATCGACGATCTCATGCCCGGGCCGGTTAAAATGCGCGGCCATGCGCGTTTCAGCCGCCGCCATGCCCACGGCGGTAGCCAAGCCCTGCCCCAGCGGGCCCGTTGTCATCTCCACCCCTACGGTATGGCCATATTCGGGATGGCCCGGCGTCTTGCTGCCCAATTGACGGAACTGCTTTAAATCCTCCATCTCAAGCCCATAGCCAAAGATATGCAGCAGGGAATACAGCAGCATGCTGCCATGGCCGGCAGACAAAACAAAACGATCCCGGTTGTCCCACTTGGCATCGGATGGATCATGGCTTAAATGGCGGGAAAACAGCGTCCAGGCCATGGGGGCCGCCCCCATGGGCAGGCCCGGGTGACCGCTTTTAGCTTTTTCAATGGCCTCGGCGGATAAAACGCGCAGCGTATTGATGGCTTTTTCGTCCACGGCATGCAGCAGCTCTTTTTGCATGGTACCCACTCCTTCGGTATTAATGGCCCTGATTGACAAATTGCTCCAGAGGTTTCAGATCAACACCCTCCACCCCTTGTAAACCCTTTAAAAGTTCCGCCGCCATGGCAAGGCTGCCACCGGCATTGTCGGCTTCAAAGTTGATGGGCAACACGGGATCATGCACCGAGGGGCGCATGATAAACCACCCATCGCCATGGTTTGCATCCATAAAAGCTTTGACGCCATCCTCGTTCTCTTCATCCAGCGTCCACCCGTCAGCCGTGCGTGCATAGGCAGCCAGTTTATCAAATGCAGCCTGCGCGGCCGGACGGAAGGGGCGTGCGGTAATGGGTAGGCGTACTTCGATTTCCTCCGCAGGTTCTTTCAAATCGGCAATCATCCGCTTGAAAGGCGCGCCACTGCTGTGGAAACGGGTACGGCCCATGCGAATCAGCATACGCGCTACCAGATAAGCCCCGTCATCCATATTATAGTGGCGCTGGAAGGCCGCATGCCCGCTGGTTTCAATGGCAAGCGGGCTACGCCCACCCGCCTGGTTGATGCGCACCATTTCATTAATCAGCACACGATATCCGCGGCGCACCCGGCGGTGAACGCCGCCATGCTTTTGGATAAACTCCGTTACGCCGGAGCTGGCCAAGGAATCGGTAACAATGGTGCCTCCCGGGCAATCGGCCAGGGCAATCAGGGAGATCAAGGCAATCAGGCGGTTGCGGGCGATGGGCGTGCCATCGTCATCCACGGCGGCGGCGCGGTCGCAATCCGGATCAAATAAAACGCCGAAATCCGCCTTGTTTTTAACCACCGCAGCACACAGCGCATCCAAACCGTGGGCTTCTTCCGGGTTATGGATGCCATCGGGGAAGGAACCATCGGGCTCCAGGCAAATGCTTCCCCTGGTATCGGCGCCCAGGCGTTCCAGCACTTCGACAAAAAACGCCCCCAAGCCATTGCCGGCATCCACAACAATACGCAAATCAGCCATCGGCTTTTCATAATAACGGAAGGGTGCACCGATCCCAAGCCGGATCGTATCCACCATCCAGTCAATATACAAAGGCATAAAATCAAATTTTTCTTCGCATGCGCCGGCAGCGTCGGCCGGTTCCAGGGCCAACCGGGACATTTCCATCAAATCGGGCTTATCCAACCCGCCATCGGGCGTAAAAAACTTCATGCCGTTTCGATGCGCGGGATGGTGGCTTGCCGTAATCATAATGGCGCCATCAAAATGCGTTTTGGGATGAACCGTGGTCATAAACATGCCCGGCGTGGTGCAAATACCACAGTCAATAACCCGGCAGCCGGCCAGCTTTAACCCGTTTATAGCCGCCGCCTGAAGCTGGGGGCTGGTCAGGCGCATATCGCGCCCCACCCCGATGGCAACCTGCTGCTTGCCGGTTTTGCCTTTTAGCCAAGCCGCAAATCCTGTTGCCCACGCCTGCACAGCATCCGGGGTTAAATTAACAGCGCATCCTTGATGCGGCATAGCCTCGCCGCGGATATCGCTGCCACTAATCAGTGCCTGCAATGCCTGAATGTCCATGGTATCCCTCTTTCCATCCATTATTCGTCAAACATGCCGCCGCCATCGCGGACAAACGTATAAAGCGGGGCAAGCTGCCTTATGCCTTGTATGGTTTCCTCCAATACCGCGCGGGAAAACAGCCGGCCGTCAACTTTCTGACGGGTATACACAAAGAACGTTCGCATGTTATACCAAGGGGCAAATCC
>JAQXFY010000072.1 GCA_029006015.1 bacterium | reverse complement strand
CGCCTTGCCGGCCGCCGCAAGGGCCCGGTTGACCTCCGCCATATAGGCGCCCAGCAACGAAATAACGGTAAGCCCGGCAGCGCCGACGGCAAAGCCCTTTGTTACCGCTTTTACCGTGTTGCCGGCGCTGTCCAGCTCATCGGCAACACGAAGGGTATCCTCCCCCAGCTCTCCCATCTCCGCCAGGCCGCGGGCATTATCCACAATGGGCCCATAGGCATCGTTACTGATAATCATGCCCACAATGGACAGCATACCAACCGCCGCCATGGCAATGCCGAAGATAGCATACCCATTTCCCAGCGGCTGGCACAGCCGATGGGCCGCAAGCGCCGATATCGCAATGCCCACCATCGCCGGCAGCGCAGAAATAAAGCCATAGGAAATGCCCGAAAGCACGGTAAATGCCGAGCCGGAGCGGGAAGCCCTGGCCACCTTGTGCACGATGGGCTTGCTGTCATCGGTAAAATAATCCGTTGTGATGCCGATAATCACGCCTACCACCAGCCCAACCGCCGATGCGCCCCAGATGCGCCACTCAAACCCCCGGAACGCATAGGTGGCCAGGGCGGTCAAAACCATAAAGATGCCGGTTGTTATGTAAGTAGAGGAATTAAGCGCCCGGGTGGGGCTGCCATGCTTGCCAATGCGCGCGCAGGCAATGCCCAATATCGATGCAATAAGGCCGATGGCCGAATAACAAAATACCATCAGCGTGTTGATGCCGGAGCCGCTGTCCAGCGCCTGGGCGATAACCAGCGCCGAAGCCATGGCGGCCACATTGGAATCAAACAAATCCGCGCCCATACCGGCGACATCCCCTACGTTATCCCCAACATTATCGGCAATAACAGCAGGGTTGCGCGGATCATCCTCCGGGATGCCCAGTTCCACCTTGCCCGTCAAATCGGCCGAGATATCCGCCGTTTTGGTAAAAATACCGCCGCCGGCTTTGGCAAACAGGGCCAGCGAGCTGGCGCCAAAGGAAAAGCCCAGCAAAATAGTGGCATCAGCCGTAATCAGCAACACCGCCATGACACCGAGCAGGCTAAAGCCCACTACGGCCAGCCCCATTACGGCGCCGCCGCGAAAACCGATGAGGAACGCGGGCCTGATACCTTTTTGTGCGCCTTCTGCGGCACGGGCATTAGCCAGCGTAGCCACCAGAATGCCGATTTTGCCCGCAATGGCCGACAACACCGTGCCCGCCACATAGGCCACAGCCATGGCGATATTATCGGTATAATGCCCCCTCCAAATGGGCGTTGGCAAAAAGAGAATAATAGCCACCGCAGCAACGCCTGCAAATATGGCCAGGATTTTATATTCCTTGCGCATAAATGTGTTTGCGCCCCCTTTAATGAGCGCGGCGATCCCTTTTATCCTGGCATTGTGTATCTCCTGCTTTTTTACCCATAAATACAGGTAAACCGCAAAAGCAAAGGCAACCGCAATGGCCAAAAAAGAGATGGTGCAGATAAGGGACAGCGTTGGTTCCACAAAACCCCTTCCTTTCGTTCCAGGCATCCCTGTTGACTTCCCCAAAAGCATATGCACCTGCCCCACAAAGAATATGCCAGCCCCTGCCGGGTTTGCCATCATACCGCTATGGGCATAAACCCCAAATAAAAAGCAATCCATTCCGGCATAAACCCCGCGTTTTGTGCTGCCGGTTTGACGCAAAGCCCTAACCTTTCCCGTCCATGGCAGGCGCCATTTCATTGCCAAACCAGCCTTGAGCCTTCCATGGCATAAAATGGCTGCGCCCGCCCATTCCCCCTTGCATCCGCAAACAAAGGGTGCTATAATATGTTCATTCTTGTGCCGGTGTGATGGAATTGGCAGACGTAGTGGACTCAAAATCCACCGGTGGCGACACCGTGCCGGTTCGAGTCCGGCCACCGGCACCAGAAATCCCGAATGCATCAGCGTTCGGGATTTTTATTTATTACCTTTTCGCTATTCACTCTTCACTTTTCGCTAGTCTGCACACTTCACGGGGGAGCGGTGCTATTCCCCCGAAAAAATCAGCCGGCAGTTATGCTGTTGCGATATGGCGTAAGAATTTCTTCTTTTATGTTGGCTAAGCAAACGCTTTAAATCATGATATCATAATAAAAAGCAGGCAAATGGAGGTATGGGCATGAACGAGGCGGCATTATTCTTTTTTACCCCCCACTTGGATGCGTTGCCCATTTACGAAAAATTAGAGGAAATGATATTGGCGCAAATGCCCCATGTCCAGATCAAGGTTCAAAAAAGCCAGATAACGTTTGTAAACAGGCGGGTGTTTGCTTGTGCATCATTCCAGTCTGTCCGCAAGGCACCAAATCGCCCCAAAAGCTTTCTGACTGTCACTTTCGGTTTGGCATACCGTAAAGAATCGCCAAGGATCGATGTGGCAACGCAGCCATATCCCAATCGCTGGACACACCATGTTACAGTGGCAAACCCTGATGAAATCGATGAAGAACTGCTTGCCTGGCTTCGGGAGGCAGCGGAATTTGCAGCGGTCAAGTAAAGCGCAACACGCACCTTTTTGTATTTTTCATCCGTATGCGCCGTTATGCCTTGATGAGCGGCTGCTTTTATAGTGCACACAATATCAAAAGCCGCTTTTTTCCGATGGACAAAGCCGGCTTTTTATGCACTCCACTTTCGCGGATCAGGCCTTTTTGATATAACGGATAGGATTCGTATCCCAGGGCCAGCCTATGATCGGGCACGCCCATTCTCATTCGCGCAGATTTCTCCAGGCAAACCGGGGAATAGTGCCCTGTTACATGGATGTTTTTCCCCCTATTTTGTTTTTTCCGGCTAATCGGGCGGCGGGATCAAATACTGCCATATCGCCATGCTTGCTATCCTTACACTACGCCCTGCCCGGCTTTTTCTTCCCCACCTGTGCACACATAGCCGTTTGCAGGCATAAAAGCAGAACATGGGGTTGATTAAAGCAGCAAACATGCTATAATGTGGTTATTAAAACCACATCAAGCGTAAAGAGAGGGCTTTTCATGAATAACAAGATCGCTATTATCACCGATTCCGCCTGCGATTTAACCACCCAGCAGTTGGAAACCCTGAATATCTATATGATTCCCCTGCGCATCATCTATGGGGATACCCAGTACCGGGACCGCCTGGACATCACGCCGGAGGAGGTTTACGCCCGTATGCCGGAGGAGGTTCCCACCACCTCCCTCCCCTCCGAGGAGGATATTCAGAATGTATTTGACCGGGCTTATGCCGACGGCTGCCGGGAAGCCATTGTCATTACGCTGTCCAGCGGGCTTTCGGGCACCTTTAACCGTTTGCGCTTATTCGCCCAGGCACAAGACCGGTTGACCGTTCACATGATGGATACGCGCATTCTGTCCATGGGCGAAGGGCTAATGGTTTTGGAAGCGGCGCGCGCACGGGATGAGGGATTGGATGCCCCGGCCATCCTGGAGCGTTTGGAGCAAATGCGCGCGCACAAGCTGATGGGCCTGTATGTTATCCGTACGCTTGAATATCTAAGAAAAGGCGGCCGTATCGGCAAGGTGGAGGGCACCATCGGCACGCTTTTGCACATTAAACCCGTCATCGGGATGACGGAGGACGGCGTTTATACCACCATCACCAAAGCCATCAGCTATTCCCAGGCGCTTCAGCGCATGCAGGATGAGTTTCGCAAGCGCTACGAGGGGAAATCCATCCGCCTGGCCATTGTTCATGGCAGCGCACAGCAGGAGGCGGAGCGTTTTTCCGCTGTTTTCCCCTCCTTCTGCAATGTGGTGGAGCGTTTTTTAATGCCCATCGGCCCGGCGCTGGGCATCCATACCGGCCCCGGGTTGGTCGGCGCCATCGCGTGCGAGGTATAA
>JAQXFY010000071.1 GCA_029006015.1 bacterium | reverse complement strand
CGCTCTTTTGGCAGGCAAGACAGCCCTTGCAGAAACCGTATTTCTTCTCCCGAAGATAAACGGTTTCTACCTTGTGACCGGCTTCCCCGGCGCCTTTTGCGAAGGATGCCGCCAGTGTTTCGGAATTGCCGCCCTTGCGGGGGCTGGAAGAAATAATCAAAACATTCTTGCTCATAGAAAACTCCTTTTTGTGTCTTGCATTGTGGTGGGTTTGCTGATAGACTAATAGTAACAGCTAAACCTAACTTTAGGTCAAGCATTGTTTCGGAATTTTTTCAGTTGTTTTGGAGGGGGTTCCATGTATACCATCGGCCAGGTATCCAAATTGTTTGGTTTGCCCATATCCACGCTGCGGTATTATGACAAGGAAGGGCTGTTCCCCTCGATCCAAAGAGATTCCGGCATCCGCAAATTCGGAGAAAAAGAGTTGGAAGCCCTCCGCGTCATTGAGTGCTTAAAAAAGTCCGGCCTGGAGATCAAGGACATCAAACAGTTCATGGAGTGGTGCGTACAGGGCAGTGAAACCTATCCACAGCGGCGGGAACTGTTCCTCCGTCAGAAGGCGGTGGTGGAGGCGGAGATCGAGCGGATGAATCGGGTTTTGGACATGCTGCGCTTCAAGTGCTGGTATTATGAACAGGCGATCCGGGACGGCAACGAAGAGCGCCTTTCCCGCTTGCGGCCGGAGGAAATGCCGGAAGAGATCCGGCGGGCTTATCAAAATGCACACAGCATGGATGCGTAGAACAAAAAAGCCGGAGAGCAAGCTGCAGGTGCTTGCTCTCCGGCTTTTTTCACCTTTTAAAGGGCATCGAAATGATACCTGGGCTTGCCCAGGCTCTTTTTGCCGTATTCGATGGCTTGGGTAGGGCAGCGGCAGATGCACGCCATGCAGTGGGTGCAGCCGCCGCCCCAGACAGGCTTGCCGTTTTGGAGCGTGATGTTGTTTGTTGGGCAAAGCCTGGCACACTGACCGCAGCCGGTGCAGGTGCTGCCTGCCGTAAAGGCAGTTGCTTTGACAAAAAAAGAATAAAAGATCGGATTCACCGGGCCGCTCATGAAGCGGTCATAAAGGTTATGGCGGGGGAGGGAAAACTCCTGGCCTGCCTTGATAGCGGAGGCTGCACGGTCAATGGCCGGCTCTGCCCGGGCAACGATCTGCCGCGCTTCCTCCGCCTGCGGCGCGTTGAACATGGCAATGTAATTTTCAGGCATGATGATCTGCGCCGTGCCCATATAGGCAAGCTGTTTTATCTGGCAGAGCGCGCGGTTATACCCCGCGGCATGGCCAATCTCGCTGCCGCAGGTCATAACGAACCATGCCAGCGCCCCACAGGGAAAGTGTGTTTCTGCCAGATGATCCCGCACAATGCGCGGAATGCGCCACGCATAAGTGGGCGTGACGATAACCAGGCGCGCATCGGATGTAATTGGCGATGTCTCGCCCGCTTTGATGCGGTCATTCATGCTGACAAGCTCGTCCCCCAGGGCTTTGGCGATGCGCTGCGCGATGTACCGGCTGTTCCCGGTGCCGGTGAAATATAAAATCATATCAAAATCCCCTCGCAGTGGTCGATCTCGTGCTGAATGATCTCCGCCGTCCAGCCGGTGAAAGTCTTGAGCCGTGTTTGAAACTTTTCGTTCTGCCATTGCACCTTAATGGTATGGAAACGCTTTGTGTGCCGCGTGCCGGCGAGGGACAGGCAGCCCTCCTCGGCCTCATAGGCCCCGGACTGCTTGATGATAATGGGATTGAACATGACCATGTATTTACCCTCGTTGTCAAAGGCGATGATGCGTTTGCCCACGCCGATCATATTGGCTGCCATGCCCACGCAGCCATCCTGATGGGCAAGCAATGTATCCAGCAGATCCTGCGCCACGCCGATATCGTTTATTGTGGCGGGTTCTGCCTTTTGGGCGAGAAAAGCCTCGTCCCTGCATATTTCACGGATCATTTCCATTCCCCCTGCTGTTTCTGATTTGCCGCTTCCTATTCGTCCCGCTGCGGGGCAAAGAAATGCTCCTTTGCGTATGCAAAGTGCCGGTTGAATGCCTCCGCCGCCGCGGCACTGAGCG
>JAQXFY010000070.1 GCA_029006015.1 bacterium | reverse complement strand
AGCATGGGCAGGGCAAGTGTGATGCATAAAACAGCCGCCAGCAATCGTTTTTTCATGGGGAAGCCTCCTTTGCATGGTCTTTACCGATTAGAACGCCAAGCAAACAAAAAAGTTCCGTTTTTCCGTGAGGATATGCCCTTTACAGGCGATTGCCGGGTGCTGCGCGCCTATGGGGACAACGCAGGGCGTGCCTTATGCATCAAACCGGCAGGGGGGCTGCCGCTCCATCCCCTGTTGCCGCCCTCATTCGCGCGGCAGAACATCCTCAAAATCCCTGCCGTTGCCCATGGCCGGCCCATGCCACACGCTGGAGCCAAAGGTGGGCACATAGATCATATCCGGGTTGTCCGGATCGGGCACCGGGCGATGCGCGGCCCTGAAATTAAACCCGCCCAGGCGCTGCCAGTTTTCGCCGCCATCGTCGCTGCGATAGAGGCCGTTGACAAAGCTTGTAACATAGATCCGTCCAGGCGCCGCGGGGTCCAGGGAAATGTTATGGGTAAACTCCTCCCGAAGGGGCAGGCGCTGCCAGGTATACCCGCCATCGGCGGATACATGAACCCCGCCGATCCCGGTTCCCGGCCTGGGGCCTGGGCGGCAGCAGACATACAGCCTGCCTGTTTTTTCAAAATCGGCGGCGATATCGCTAAGGCCGGTTGCCCCCTGCGGGATATTGCGCTGCTGCCAGCTTTGCCCCCCGTCGGTGGAGGCATACAGCTTAGCGGATATGCTTTTCCCCTCCTCGATGGCGCGCAGGGTAATCAAATACAGCACATCGCCCTGGCAGGCCAGCTTATAGGCATAGGCCCTATCCGGCAGCCCCCGGCTTGCACGCTGCCAGGTTTCCCCGCTATCGGTGGATTTATAGACGCCATCGCCGCACAGCGCGGCATACAACACGCGCGCGCCGGCCTCTCCCCCGGGCATCAGCAGGATATCCGAGCAGGTAATGCCCTTCAGCGTCGGCCGCCAGTGCCGTCCGCCATCTTCGCTGACGCATACACCGCCAAAGTTTGCCTTAAAATAATCGCCATGGCTGAACATCTTGGCCAGCGGCAAATCGTGCTTGCTGGCCCAACAGGTGTAAACGCGGCCGGGCACCTGATCATCATAGATCGTCCAATAGCAGGTGTTGATCCATTCCCGCGGCACGCCTTCCAGCGCGCTCAGCCAGCTGTTGCCGCCATCCTCGCTGCGCAGGCAGCCGATATCGGTATAGGAAATGATGCGGTTGTTGCGGTTAAAAGGATCGGTATGGTACCCATAGCAGGTGGTAACATCCAGCCCGCGCGTCATCGAAGCGCCTTCGCTGTTTAGCGCGCCATACAGGCATTTCCATGTTTTCCCACCGTTATCCGTGCGGTGGCTGGTGCCCAGCGTGGTATACGCGACCACATCGGGGTTGACAGGGCTGACGCACACGCCGATGGGCGGCTCCGGCCAGCCATAGCCATGAGAAATATCCAACCACCCCAGCTCCAGGTTATCGGGGTAATCCTCCCCCACGGCCATCACCCACTGCCAGGTGCGCCCGGCATCGGTGGTTTTGATAACGCCCTCATAGCGGCCATGGGCAGAAAACGCCTCATAGCGGAAAACCGACAGGTAAGCCACCTGCGCATGGCGGGCGCACACGCCGATAAAGCGCCCATTTGAAAGCATCGGCTTGGGCGGCGCATAGCCGATATCGCAATAGCGCCATTGCCCGCTTTGCCATACATGCAGCAGCGCGCTCTCCCGGCCGCCTTCCTGCCCCACACACAGCGCGTAGACAAGGGGGGGGGCCGTCCTCCAGCTCGCCGGCATCGGCAGCGCAGATAGCATGCGTGCCCCCGGGCAGCGGCACGGGGCGGATGGTACCATCCTCCTGCACCAGGAAAAGCCCTTTATCCGTGACGATGGCAAAAACCCGCTTGCCCTCCATCCAAAGGATATGCGCGCTGCGGAAAATACTGCCCGGCAAATCGGCAAGGGGCGTAAAGTGTCCGCCATCATCATGGGAAACATATGCCTTCAGGCCGGGGCAGGCATTGTCCCCCAGCCAGGCAGGCACGTTGATACAGGCCAGCAGGTGCTGGGGGGCACGCCAATCAATGGCCAGCTGCTCCACATAACCGCCGGGCCACCCCTCGGCCACAAACTGGTGGACCGCCTCATCCCCTGTGTGATCGCGCACAACGCGGGGGTGCTGATCTTCCCTCGGAAAGATGAGCCGCCAATAGCGGCCGCCATCCTGGCTTTTATACAAGCCGGTAGAGCAGCCATATACGATATTTTGCCGGGTGGGGTGATAGACCACCTGGTTGGCAAAGATGCCAAAGCTCATCTGAAGCCAGCTTTCCCCGGCATCCTGCGTGCGGTAAAGGCCGCTCATATCGCAGCAGATAAACATATCCCGGTCATCATGCGGGCTGATAACGGGCGAAAACTGCGCGCCGCCCCCGCCCGGCCCTACCACGCGCCAACCATCCTTCCAGCGCGGCTGGATGCTTCTGGACATCCCGATACACCTTCCCCTGTTTTTGTCATTTTATTTGGTTATGCCTAGGTTTATTATACGGCAGCCGCGGTTTAAGGGCAAGGCCAATTTTTATCAAATAACCACCATACCTGGCCGCATATACGGTCCCGGCCATGCCCTGCGCCGATTTTGATGGGCAGCGGGCATGCGGAGCATTGGCAAATTGCTGCACACAAAAAAGGCGGCAGGAAACCCTGCCGCCCTGCGCGCCATCAAACCGGCCGCGCTTGCTGCCTAATATGTTGCATCAGCCCGCATTGAGGAAGCGGTACTGGGCCTCGCACAGGCCGCGGTAAATGCCGCCCGGCATAGCCATCAGTTCCTTGTGCGTGCCGCTTTCGGCGATGCCGCCGCCGGCGATAACCATAATTTTATCGGCCTTGCGGATGGTGGACAGGCGGTGCGCAATGACAAAGCTGGTGCGCCCCTCCAGCAGCCTTTCCAGCGCCATCTGAATGATGCGCTCCGTTTTGGTATCGATGGAGGACGTGGCTTCATCCAGGATCAGGATGCGCGGGTCGGCCAGCAACGCACGCGCAAAGGAGATCAGCTGGCGCTGCCCGATGGACAGCTGGGAGCCGCGCTCGTTAACCTCCGTCTGATAGCCGCGCTCGGTTTCCATAATAAAATCGTGCGCAAGCACAGCCTTGGCAGCCGCCATCACCTCTTCATCCGTGGCATCCAGGCGGCCGTAACGGATGTTGTCCATGATGGTGCCGGAGAAAATAAAGCTATCCTGCAACATGATGCCCATCTGGCTGCGGACGGAGTGCAGATCCATTTCTTTAATATCGTGCCCATCGATAAGCACGCGCCCGCCCTGGGGATCGTAGAAGCGGCTGATCAGATTGACGATGGTGGATTTGCCCGCACCCGTCGGCCCGACAAGGGCGATGGTGGAACCGGCCGGGATATCAAAGGATACATCGTTTAAAATAACCTTATCCGCATCGTAGCCAAACACCACATGGTCAAACGTAACCTGGCCGGTGATATCGGGCAGGCGTTCGGCATCCGGCTCGCTGGCAATATCCGGCGGGGTATCGATAATTTCAAAGATGCGCTCGGTAGAGGCCATCGCCACCAGAATATTGTTGTAGAAGTTGGACAGGTTGTTGATGGGGCCCCAGAAACGGCCCATAAACCATACCATGGTCATCAGCGTTTCGATCATGGCGCCGCCCTGGTCCTGCAGCAGGTTGACGCCCACCAGATACAACAGCACGGTTCCCAGCGTACCCACCACATCGGTGCTGGCCCAGAAGATGTTGTTGATCTTGCACGCCTTCAGCCAGCTGGCGCGGTGGTTGCTGACCAGCTCATGGAACTTATGGTAGTTTTCATCCTCGCGCGCAAAGGCCTGGGTAACGCGCATGCCCGCCAGGCTTTCGTGCAAATAGGCATTGACAACGGCGCTTTTCCTGCGCACTTCCTGCCAAGCGCGGCGCATACGCCTGCGCATGACAAAAACCATCACCATCAAAATCGGTATGGTGGACATGGCAACCAGCGTCAGCGATACGCTTGTAAGCAGCATGACCAGCACGATGATAACCAGCGTAACGCAGTCCACCAGCGTGTTGACAATGCCGTTTGTGAACAGATCGTTCAGGCTGTTTACATCATTGATCACGCGCACCAGCAGCTTGCCCGCCGGACGGCCATCAAAATAGGCCAGCGACAGCGTTTGCAAATGGCCGAACAAATCATGCCGCAAGGTAGCGATGGCTTTGCGGCCCGCGGTTTCCATCAGGCGCGTGCGGAAAAAGTAGGATATGCCGCCGGCAATGGTGCAGCCCAGGATGGCCAGCACCAGGCCATACAGCTTGGGCAGCAGCGCCTCGTTAATGGGGCCGCCCGCCTCCTGGGGCAAAATCTGTTGTACCACGGCCAGCGCCGCAGTCAGCAGCCTCAACTGGCCCAGGGAAGCCACAGCCGCCACAATAAGCAGCACGATGGACACCGCCATCTGCAGCCTGTAGGGTTTTAGATAGCTGAGCAGCCGCCACCATTGGCTAGCTTGAAATGGCCGCTCAATGGCCTCATCATCGGTAAGTCTGGGTTTGGTAGCCATGGGTTACGCCTCCTCTGCCGACAGGCTGGATTTGACCATATCAAAATCGCGATACTGGTCCTGGAACATCTGGTAGTAGAGCCCGCCTTGCTTGAGCAGGCTGTCGTGCGTGCCGCGCTCGGCAATTTTGTTGTTTTCCAGCACAATAATTTCATCCGCATCCTTAACGGAGGAAATACGGTGGGCAATGATAAAGGTGGTAGCCTGGTTGCGGCGCGCCTTGAGCTTGCGCTGGATCTCAAATTCCGTTTCCATATCCACGGCGGAGGTGGAATCATCCAGCACCAGGATCTTGGGATCGATGGCCAACGCGCGGGCAATGGCCACACGCTGCTTCTGCCCGCCCGACAGGCCCATGCCACGCTCGCCTACCAGGGAATCATACCCATCGGGCATTTGGGAAACAAATTCCGAAGCCTGGGCGATATCGGCAGCTTCCTCAACGCTTTCCATATCCAAGCCGGGGCGGCCAAAGGCGATATTCTCCTCCAGCGTTTCGCTAAACAGGAAGGTTTCCTGCATGACGTTGCCAATCTGCGCGCGCAGCTGCTGCAGCTTATAATCCTTAACATCGATGCCATCGATCAGCACGCGGCCCCGGTAGCATTCATAAAAGCGCGGGAGCAGGTTGACGATGGAGGTTTTGCCCGTGCCCGTCGCCCCCATAATGGCCAGCGTTTTACCGGGGGAAACATCAAAGCAGATATCCTCCAGCACCACATGGTCACCATACTTGAACCAAACGTGGTCGAAGGTGACATGGCCCTTAAATTCCTCCGGAAAAACGGCATCCGGTTTTTCCTTGATGGTGGCGCCCAGATCGATGTAATAGAACACCTTTTCCGCGCTGGTCAGCGAGTTTTGGATCATATTGACGATCCAGCTGATCGCCCGGAAGGGATCGGAGATCATCCACAGATAACCGTTCATGGCCACCAGATCGCCCAGCGTCAGGCTGTCCGGGCTGGCGATGGCAAACAGCGTGCCGAAAAGCAGCAGGATAGGTGTCGGCAAGCCGCCCAGGAAATCGATGATGGGGTTAAACTTGCTCCACACCCGGGTAGCGGCCAGGTTGCGGCGGAGCACCTCGTTATTGTCCTCATCAAAGCGTTCAATTTCATAATCTTCCCGCGCAAAAGCCTTAACCACGCGCACACCAGCGATATTTTCCTGCACGCGGGTATTTAAGGTAGCGTTTTGCTCGCGGATATCGGCATAAACCGGTCCGATGCGCCTGTCATAGCGGTAGGCCAGCACGCCCAGGAAGGGCATCACCAATAAAATAAGGAACGTCAGCTTGACGTTGTAGATCATCATGATGGTGGTAGCGCCGATAAAATATACCGCCATTTCAATAACCTGCAGCCAGCCGGCGGTAATCATGTGGCGCAGCCCTTCGACATCGCCCGTCAAACGGGACATGATTTCACCGATGCGATGCTCATCATAAAATTTAAAGGGCAGCTCCTGCAAATGGCGGTACAGCCGCATCTTTAAATCGAAGATGGCGCTTTGGCCGATGATCTCACCCTGATAGGCACGAATGATAAACAGGCCTGCACGCAAAACGGACAGCCCCAGCATGACGCCCAGCACCCAGTATAATTTTTCCATCATCCCGCGGCCAATAACATCATCGATCAGCACCTGGGACACATATGGCGCGACCAGGCGCGTGGAGATGTTAATGACATGCAGCACCAGCACCAGCACAAACAGCTTTTTATACGGCTTGGTCAGGCCAAAGATGCGCTTAAGGCCCGAAAATCGCCCGTTCACGGCTATCAACACACCCCTTCTGTATCAACCCTACCTGCTATGTGTATGTTACCTCTTTTTCCCGTTTTCGTCAAAGGCCCGGGAAAAATTTTTGCGTACATACAGGGGCACATTGTAACACAACCCTTTTCGCTTATCTAGCCCCGGCCGCGCCAAATGCCATAAAAAATTAAGCCATATCGGCACAATTGGCTTGACAACGCGCGGGCAATAAACTATACTAGCAAGGCACGTCGATTGAGAAGGCCCTTGGGCCTTGTTTAGGGAGGAAACCAACATGGCAAAATTCTGTGAAATCTGTGGCAAAGGCCGGATGTCCGGTAACAATGTCAGCCATTCCAATATCAAAACCCGCCGCAGCTGGGCGCCCAACACCCAAAAGGTTAAGGTGCTGGAAAACGGCACGCCCGTTATGCGCAACGTATGCACCCGTTGCCTGCGCAGCGGCAAAATCGAGCGCGTATTCTAATTTCCCTTTATCCATGGCATTGGCAAAACCGGTTTTCCATATGGAAAGCCGGTTTTTTGTGTTGCCCGCCAATAGTCACGCCGCGGTACGCCTTTTTGCAAAGGCCGGGCCGTTTATTCCCCGGCCGACATCATCAGCATTTGGGGCGAAAGAACAGCCACGCCCCGATGGCCACCGCCGCCACACCGACCAGCGCCACCCAAAACCAGGGCGGGATGCACACGGCCACCATGATGGCGCCGATGATAATCAGCACGATGCCCAGCGGGTTACCCCCACCGCCGCATTTTTTGCGGATCAGCATTTTGGCCAGCCACCCGGGCATACCGCCGCCCCCGCATCCGCCGCATCCGTTTTTCTGCCAGAAGCGCATCCCAAACGCCCCCCTTCTTCCCTATGAATATGCGCGCGCGGCAAAAGGCGTGCAGGCCTGCGGCCGGCATCGGGATTATCAAACGGGCCGCCAGCCCCTTCTAACTCAAACGCAGGCGGCTTGCATCCGCACGTCAAATGCCATCAGCCCCGTATGTTCAGCCATTCAAGTACCGGGCCCAGGTTTTCCGCGCGCACACAATCCCTGCCCTGCGTCAGCATGGCAAGCATATCCTCTTCCTCCGGCGTGCGCTGCGCCTTGGCGGCCAGGCCAGCTGGCCCCCTATCCCCTTTTGCATGGCCTTTATCGCCATGCGATATATGCCCGTTAGCTTATCGGCCTCAAATCCGCCTTGCAAATAAAATACCGGGCAGGAAAGAGAAAGGCTTTTGCCCGCTTGGCCCGCCTGCTCCGCGTTGAGCGAAGGAGCCATGCCCACCGCGCATACCGCATCAACGGCATAGCGCCGCGCCGCCTTCTTATACCCCACCAGGCTGCCGGCCCGCATCCACCCCATATAAAGCACATGGGCGCCTGCCGGCACCCTGGCCCCGGCCTGCTTCCATTCGTAAACCGGAAGTCCGGTCTTATCCGATAACATATGCGCATAACGCTGCGTATGGCCGCAGTTGGAACGGTAAAGGATGGCATCCATCCTGCCCACCCCCCTTTTGGCTTTATCATACCATATTCCTGCCGCCCGCGCGCCGCTTTTATATTTGCGGCAAGGGCCGCAGCCTTGGGCGCTGGATGCACGCACAAAAAGGCGGGCAGGTTTTCCTGCCCGCCTTTTTAACATACCTTTACAGCAAAATGCAGATCATATTGCCCGTGCCTTCGTTGATGATGCGGCTGAGGGTTTGGCTCATCTTCATGCGCACGTCATCGGGCATGCGGGTCAGCTTGGAGGCCAGCCCTTCCTTGACCAGATCATGCAGGGATTTGCCAAACAAGTTGGTTTCCCAGATCTTTTTAGGATCGCTTTCAAACTCGCTCAGCATGTAATTAAGCAGTTCCTCGCTTTGTTTTTCGCTGCCCACAATGGGGGAAACCTCGGTTTCGATCTGCACGCGCATCAGGTGCAGCGAGGGCGCGCTTGCCTTGAGCTTGACGCCGAACCGCCCGCCCTGGTGGACGATCTGGGGCTCCTCCAGCATCATTTCATCAACGGTGGGCGGCACCATGCCATAGCCAGTTTCGGTGGCGGAGCGGATGGCCTCCTCAAACCGGTCGAAAACGCGCTTGGCCTCGGCAAAATCGCGCAGCATCTGCAGCAGGTGGTAATCGCCCTTGACCGGCATGCCGCAGGCTTCGCTGAGCAGCTGATAATACAGCCCATCCTTCAGCGTAACCGCAATGCGCACGTTGCCCGTAGCCAGCTCCTTTATTTCCACTTTAACCTGTATCACGCTATCGCAATCGCTCAGCGGGGCCAGCAGCTTATCGCAATCGCGCATGCGCATCATGCCCTCGCTGGAGCGGCGCAGCCCCTCCATCAGCTGTTGGGGCAGCCAGTGATCCCACGGCAGCGCCTGCGCCCAGCTGGGGATTTCCAACTGCACCTCGCGCAGCGGAAATTCGTTAAGCACGCTAAGCAGCAGGTTTTCCAGATCCTCCATCCCCATCTGATCAACATTCAGCGGGCAGACCGCCACATCATATTTTTCACTGAGGGCTGCGGCCAGGCGTGTGGTATCCGGATCCTGTGGCGAGGTGGTGTTGAGCACCACGGCAAAGGGTTTGCCCAGCGCCTTCAGCTCGGCAATCACGCGCTCCTCCGCCTCGATATAGCCGGCGCGGGGAAGCTCGGTAATGCTGCCATCGGTCGTGATGACAAGGCCCACGGTGGCATGATCCTCAATGACCTTGCGCGTGCCCAGCTCCGCCGCTTCCTCAAAGGGCATCTCCTCCTCCGACCAGGGGGTTTTTACCTGGCGCGCCTGCCCGTTTTCAAGATAGCCCAGCGCGCCGCGCGTTAGATAGCCCACGCAATCGATCAGGCGCACACGGGCTACGGAATCCCCTAGCTTAAGTTCGGCCGCCCTGTCGGGTACAAAATTGGGCTGGGTGGTCATAATGGTGCGGCCGGCAGCGCTTTGGGGCAGCTCATCGATCATTCTTTCGCGCGCGAAGGCATCCTCAACGGCGGGCAGCACGGCCAGTTCCATAAAACGCTTGATAAAGGTGGATTTACCCGTGCGCACGGGGCCCACCACGCCCAAATAAATTTGCCCGTCCGTGCGCATGGCCATATCCCGGTACAAATCAAATTGTTGTTCCATCTGTTTGTCCCTCCTACGCGTGTTTTCCCTCGAAAAAGCCTATGTGCCCCCCCGTTGTTCCATGACACTTTTCCGGGGGCGCACCGCAGAATTTAGGGGCGGTTTACAGGTTATAACCACTTGTGTATAATAAGATATGGTTTAAGAGGAGGTGTTTTTTTGTCCCGTCCCGTTCATGTTATGACCGACAGCACCAACGACATGCCAGCGGATATTTTAAAAAGGTATAATGTATCCGTCGTTCCGCTGTATGTGCAGTTGGGGGAAAACTCACTGTCGGATGTTGCGATCACCCCGCAGGAGATCTTTGATTACGTTGCCCAAACCGGCCAGCTGCCGCGCACCTCGGCCTTTACCATTCCCGATGTGCTACAGGCCGCCCAAACTTGGGTTGACAAGGGCTATGATGTGCTGATGATCACCATCTCCCAGAAGCTATCCTCCTGCTACGAGGTATCCATGATGGCCTCGCGGGAATTGCCCGAGGGGCGCATGCGTGTGGTCGACAGTACCCATTTATCCGGCAGCGTAGGCAACCTGGTATTGCGCGCCGCGGAAATGGCCGAGCAGGGCATGGCGCTGGAAGAAATCGCCCAGGCGGTGGAGGAAATCGCCACGCGCACCTATACCAGCTTTTTTGTCGATACGGTAAAATACCTGTATTATGGCGGCCGGTGCTCCGCCTTGCAGCTGATGGGCTCCGTCGCGCTTAAGCTGCATCCGGTTATCGTCATGCCCGATGGCCAGCTGGTACCGGGCGAAAAGCTGCGCGGCTCTGCGGTGCGCTGCGTAGAGCCCTACCTGCAAAACCACATTCCCGATTGGGATGCCATCGAAGGCCCGCGCATTTTTATGAACTACACCGGCCCCCGTTGCGAGGTTGAGGAGCGCGTGGTGGAGATTATCCATCAAAAGCGCCCCGATCTTGAAATTATCGAGCGCCATGCCGGCTCCATCGTGTCCTGCCATTGCGGCCCCGGCACCATGGGCGTGCTGTTTACGCTGAAAAAGTAAACACCTTGCCGTGGCAGGGCAGCCGCAGCAGGCGGCATGGTTCCCCGCCTTATCGCACATACCAAAACATAACCGGGCCGCAGCCAAAAGGCTGCGGCCCGTTTTCATGTTGCCATGCCGAACACAGATGGATATCCTATAGGAAGTGGAGGGGAACACCACCTCCACTTTTTTGCGCAAAGCGATATGCAAATTGCAGATTTATCCTTTACCGGATAAAAGGCATTGTGCGCCGCGCCATATCGCTGATTTTAACCAGCCCAAATCCATCCACGCCCGAAAGCAGGGTATCGTTTAGCGGGGCGATCCACTTTTGCGGCAGCTGATCCGCCCCCTTAAACGCCCCCAGGATGGAGCCGACGGTGGCCGCATTGCAATCGGTATCCAGCGCGCCCATCACGGCCAGGCCGATGGTGCGCTCAAAATCCGCCTGCCCCCACAAAAGGGCGATGGCGCAAATCTGCGCGTTGGAAATGGTATGGCACCAATGATGCCCGTTGCCCTCCTGCCACAGGGTATGGATGCGCTCCAGTGCCTGCTCCGCCGCCATGCCGCCATCATACCAGGCCATCACCTCGCGCATGGCTTTTACCAGCCGGCTTTGCGGCGGGATTTCCGCCAGACCATCCTCTATCACCTCGCGGATGCTTCCCCGCACAAATGCGGAGGCGATCATGGCGGCCATCATCATTTCGCCATAAATACCGTTTTTAACATGGGAAATGCATGCATCCCGCCAGGCCATTTCGGCGGCGGCCTGCGGGTTGCCGGGGTTGATGTAGCCAAAGAAATCCGCCCTGATCTGCGCGCCGATCCATTCGCGGTAGGGGTTGCGCCACGCGCCCGATGCGGGCGGCTCAACCAGGTGCAAAAAGTTGCGATAGGCCACGCGCTCGGCGGTATACATATGCAAAACCGGCAGATCCTCCAGCCAGGTTTTAACCACATCATCGGGCGTAAAATCGCGTCCATTGCGCTCCAGCACCTTCAGGCCGATCAGGGTGTAGTTGGTATCATCATCCTCCGGCATGTAGGATACCCGGTCAATCCAGGCACGGCCCTCGCCCATATCGTATTTTTCGATAAGCTCCGGTGCAATATCGCGGGACATATAAAAGCTGGGCGGGTTGTTGCCCGTATCGCTTAACAGGCCCATGATGCGTGCGCGCATCCAGCCCTCGACAGGCTTGCCCAGCAGGCAGCCGCTGCATCGGCCCAGCCACGCGCCGTATACCCGGTTAAAAAGCGCCTCGCCCTGCGGGGCGGGCATGGAACCGGCATGCGGGGCCAGCGCACGGATGCCCTCCAGGCAGCTGGGCTCCTCCGTTCCCCTGCCCGGCTCATACGGCATGGCCTGCACCGCATCCAGTATGGCGGCTGCGGCGGCCTGGCGTGCCTCCCCCTCCGGCATGGCCAGGATGGAAGCGATCTGCCCCTCCAGCGCCTGGGCGCCAACGCGGCCCTCATCCCGGGCCTGCTCGGCCTCATGCTCCAGGCCATCGGTGTACTTTAGCCCCAAATAATCGATCATAATACCCCTCCCTGCTTGTATGGCATCCGCCATCCGACAGCTTGCCTGTTCCCCATACCGTGATTGCCGCGCGGCGGCAAGCGCCCCGAAGGCTTTTCTTTTCCCCAAGCACCTGCCAAAGCCGCCCCACGCCTTGCATATCCAAAGCCATTGTAGCATATTTTCCGGCCCATACCGGCAAATTTTCACCTATTGGCTATCCACCGGCCGTGCCAAAGCGCCGAAGCCTAAAAAGCACTCCGCCCGCCCATGTCCATGGCCCCGTCTGCTTCGCCGCCCCATTGCCGTTTTTTGCCCTGCCGGTGCCGGGCAAGCCCTTTTCCGCATCAATGCCGCCCATCACCGGTATGCCCGGCGGCCGTCATCCGGCATGCCAGGCGGGTAATATGCCGCCCCCACAAGCGGCATCGGGCCTTGCCGTGGCGATTGCACCAGCTCCAACCGGCCGGTATACCACCCCGGCACGCCCCCTTTTTTAACCCAATATCCACGGGAGGTTTGGCGCATAACGGCTACCTCCTCTCCCACTTCAAGCGGCAGCCTGTAATCGGTGGTATCCTCGCAGCGAAGGCAGTCCCCATCCGCATATAAAGTATCGGTCAGGATATCGATATACCGCCCGCTGGCCAGATGAAGGCAGCGGCAAAATTCCGCCCCATGTTGCTGAACCCTAACCGCGTTATCCATCCAACGGATATACAGCGGATTGCCGCTGGCGGCCTGGCTGTCCATCACCCGCCCCCGGGGAAAACCGTCCACCGCATAAAACGCCATGCCGCAAGCGCCATCCTGCGGCACCACCACGGCATTCAGCTGCCCCGCATCCTTAAGGCTGCATCCCCCATCAATGGATAAAATCCGCCTTTGGGTATCCCATATCGGGCTGGCATCGGGCGGGCGCAGGTAGGAAATCAGCGTGGGCCAGTGGCCGCAGACAACCAGCTTATCCTGCACCGGCGCGTAATCGGCAAAGGCATTGCATTTCATATAGGCATATGCCGAAGTTTTTTGGCATACATCCACCGGCATGCCGCCGTGCACAAAGCGCACGTGCCGCCCCTCCAGCACGGTAGGCAGCCCACGCAAAAAAGCAAATTCCGCTTCATACCGCCTGGCCAGCATATACCCGAGGGCGGCATAATCGCATCCCGGGCCAGGCTTTACCCCCATTTCCTCCAGCATCTGGCAAACCAGCCCGCCCTTGCGCCAGGCCAGCATCTTTTGAAGCGCATCTTCCCCCTGCCCCGGCTCCACCGCCAAATAAGCCAGATCGCAGTTGCCGCACACGCACACCGCCCGCCCCGCATGGCACAAGGCCATCACGCGCCGAAGCGTTGCCAGGCTATCCGGCCCCTTTTCGATGATATCGCCGGTAAAGACCAGCCTGTCCTGCGGCGTTAAATCCATTTGCCGAAGCAGGGCATCCAGCAGGGGCAGGTTGCCATGGATATCGCCAATGGCGATGACGCGGCCTTCCCTGGGCCAGTCAAAGGGCTGAAAAACAGCTTGATGCGCCATCATACGCTACGCAGCTTCCGGCATGATGGATAAATTTTGCGTATCAAACACCATTTGGGTGCCATCCCGCATCCACAGGCGAACCGTATGTATGCCGATGCGTTCCCAGGAAACCGCCTGATGCAGCGCGGTCAACCGTTCATCCAGGCAAGGATAAGCCTCTCCTCCCCAGGGATAGACGCCCACCTGGAAGGGCGCCACATATCCGCCGGCATCGGCGCGCTGGGCATCCGTCATACCAAAGTAGGTAAGCCCCGTTCCCTGCGTATCGCCGTTTTCAAACGTAGGGTCCAGATGATACCATTGCCCATCCAGCTTGACCTGCAGCCAGGCATGGAAGCTTTCATCCAGGGTGCTGATGCCCCGCCCCTCCGCGGATTCGAT
>JAQXFY010000069.1 GCA_029006015.1 bacterium | reverse complement strand
CCATACAGGCCGGCCAGGGCATCAATAAGCTCATCCGTGGCATCGCACCTCCAGGCATCCTCCACCCGGTAGGTCTGGCGTGTATCGGCCACATGCACATATACCGGCACCTGCCCCGGATGGGCAGACAGGGCGGGTTTTGCTTGCTCGAACGCGTCGATATCCCCGCCGGGCGCAATGCGGATATAAACTTTGGCCCAGGTTATCGGGGAAGGCGCCTGCCATACCGTCTCCGAGGGAGGCAGCGCATCCAGCGCATAGGCCGGGCCGCGCCCCGCACGCGGTGGGGCAGTGCCCAGCTCCCACATTTCATCCACCAATATTTTGGGGCTTTCATCCTCCCGCACGCTCAGCTTGCCGCGCACGCCCACGGCGGTGCCCGCCTCGCACAGGGTGGATACACGCTTCCATACCGCAGGGAAAATCAGCGCCTCGATCTGGCCATATAAATCCTCCAGCGTGGCAAAGCCCATGATGGCGTTGTTGCGCGTTGCCTTCATTTTGGCCGAGGCCACCAGCGCGCCCATGGTAATCTGGCGCCCATCCTCCAGCCCGGAGGTGCCGCCCTCCTCCCCCTCGCCCTCGTCCTGCCCGACAGCCAGGGTATTAAAATCCATCGCCTTAAGCGCATCGGCATAGCCCTCCAGCGGGTGGCCGGTGATATAGATGCCCGTCATTTCCTTTTCATAGGCCAGGCGCGTCATTTCGCTGTATTCGGGGATATCCGGGAAGGCAACCGGCGGCGCTGCCTCCTCCTCCCCAAAAAGGGACATCTGGCCCGATTCGCGTGTTTTTCGGGCGGCCTGCGCCGCGCCCAGCACGGTTTCCACCCCGCCCATCATGCGCGCGCGCGCCATACCCGTAAAATCAAATGCGCCGGATAGAATCAGGCTTTCCAACATACGGCGGTTCAACTGGCCCTGGTCTGCCCGCTCGCAAAAATCCACCAGCCCCGTGTAGGGGCCGCCCGATGCCCGCTCGCGGATAACCTGTTCAACGGCGGCGCTGCCTACATTGCGCAGCGCACCCAGGCCAAAACGGATGGCATTTTTTTCCACCGAAAACCCCGATATACTGTGGTTGACATCGGGCGGCAAAATATCGATGCCATGCTGGCGGCAATAGTTGATATATTGGGCCACCTTGCCCGCATTGCCGGCCACGCTGTTAAGAAGCCCCGCCATAAACGCTACCGGGCAATGGGCCTTGAGGTAGGCCGTCTGATAAGCGATGACGGCATAGCCGGTGGCGTGGGCCTTGTTAAAGGCATATTCCGCAAAGGCGGTGATCTGATCAAAAACCTCGATGGCAATTTCCTCGGGAATGCCGTTTCGCACGCACCCGGGCACGATAACCTTGCCATCCTCTACCAGGCCATGGATAAAAACATCGCGCTCCCGCTCCATTTCGTCCCGGTGTTTTTTGGCCATGGCGCGGCGCACCAGATCGCTTCTGCCCAGCGTATAGCCCGCCATATCGCGCACGATCTGCATAACCTGCTCCTGATACACCATGCAGCCATAGGTAACCGACAGCGCCTTTTCCATGATGGGATGGGCATAGGTAACGGAGGATGGATCGCGTTTGCCCGCCACATAGCGCGGAATGGCCTGCATTGGCCCGGGCCGGTACAGGGAAATACCGGCGATGATATCCTCCAGGCTGGTGGGCTTAAGATCGCGCATAAAGTTGCGCATGCCCTCGCTTTCCAGCTGAAAAACGCCGTCCGTATCCCCGGAGGATATCATGGCAAATACCTCCGGATCATCAAAGGGGATTTCGCTTAGCGCAGGGATATCCACGCCCGAATCCTTGGCCATGCGCTCGCAATCCCGAAGCACCGTCAGCGTGCGCAGGCCCAGGAAATCCATCTTCAAAAGCCCCAGTTTTTCGATGGTGGTCATGGGGAACTGGGTGGTAACGGCATCGTCATTTTTCTGCAGCGGCACCAGATCCGTTACCGGCACCGCACTGATGACCACGCCCGCCGCGTGCGTGGAGGCGTGGCGCGGCAGGCCCTCCAGCCGCTTGGCCAGGGAAATCAGCCGGCCAATGCCTTCATCCGTGCGGGCGGCCTGGGCCAGCTCCGGATTTTTTTGCAGGGCCTTGTCCAGCGTCATGTTCAGTTCCATAGGCACCATCTTGGCGATGCGGTCCACATCGCCATAGGGCATATTCAGCGCCCGGCCGACATCGCGGATGACCGCGCGCGCTGCCATAGTACCAAAGGTAATGATCTGGCAAACGCGGTCTTCCCCGTATTTGCCGATGACATAATCGATAACCTCCTGCCGGCGTTCATAGCAAAAATCAATATCAAAATCCGGCATGGACACGCGCTCCGGGTTTAAAAAGCGCTCGAACAGCAGCTGATATTTAAGCGGATCGACATCGGTTATCTGCAAGGCATACGCGCACAGGCTGCCCGCCCCGCTGCCGCGTCCCGGGCCCACCATGATGCCGTTTTGCTTGGCAAAATGAACAAAATCCCATACGATCAAATAATAATCCGCATAGCCCATCTGGATGATGGTGCTCAGCTCATACTCCAGGCGCTGCCAGGCCTCCTGGCTTGGCGTGCCATAGCGCCGCTTCAGCCCTTCCTCGCACAGCGCCCGAAGGTACGCCGGTGCGCCGTCATACCCCTCGGGAATATCAAAATGCGGCAAATGGATCTTGCCAAAGACAAAATCAAACGCACACATATCGGCAATTTTATCGGTATTGGAAACAGCTTCCGGCCACGCGGCAAATACGCGCTCCATCTCCTGCGGGCTTTTCAGATAAAACTCCTGTGTTTCCATGCGCATGCGGTCGACATCATCCACGGTTTTTCCCGTTTGGATGCACATCAGCACATCCTGCGCCTCGGCATCCTCCTTCAGGGTATAATGCACATCGTTTGTTGCAGCCAGGGGAAGCCCCAGTTTATGCGCCAATTCCACCAGCATGGGCAGCACGCGCTTTTGTTCCGGCAGGCCGTGATCCTGAATTTCGATATAAAAGTGCCCCGGCCCAAACATATCGGCCAGGCGGCGTGCCAGTGCCTCCGCCTCCTGCTGCCTGCCCTCCAGCAGCAGCCTGGGGATATCCCCCGCAATGCAGGCCGACAGGCAGATAACCCCTTCCGTATGCCGGGACAGCACTTCATAATCAATGCGCGGGCGGTAATAAAAGCCCTCCGTAAAGGCCAGGGAGGACAGCTTGACCAAATTCCGATAGCCCGTTTCATTCTGCGCCAACAGCACCAGATGGGCATAATCCCGCTGGCCGCCCGTTGCAGGCCGCTCCTGCATGGCGCCCTGGGTAACATAGGTTTCGATTCCCAGGATGGGCTTTATTCCTTCCTTTTTACAGGCATTATAAAAATCCACAACACCATAC
>JAQXFY010000068.1 GCA_029006015.1 bacterium | reverse complement strand
CGGGCAGCGCATCGCCAGCATCATCGCGCCATAACCGCCCATGGAGTTACCCGCTACAAAAACATGCTGCCGGTCCGTCGATACATGCAGGGCCTGGGCGCACACCCGGGGCAGCTCCTGCGAAAAATAATCAAAATAACGCCCGCCATGGCGCATATTCAAATAAAAGCTCAAATGCCCCGTTGCCATGACGATGGCCAGGCCGCGCTTATCGGCCTTGCGCTCCAGCGCCGTCCAGCGCATCCATGCGCTTTCATCATCGGAGGAGCCATGCAGCAGATACAGCACCGGCCACCCGCCTTCCGGCGCCTCCCCCTGCGGCACAAGCGCCTGAATGGGCATGCTCATGCCCAGGGTGCGGGAAAACATCTTGCCCTCCAGCCAATTCATCATGGAAAACGCCTCCCTTATGGTTTGCCATCGGCAGGGGCCGGGGCCCCTTTCTTTTTGTTTTCAGCCCCATGCCAAATGCAGCATGGCTGTTCAGGCGGGCGGCTTATCCGCCCCTGTCCGGGCAGGGCAGCCTGTACCAGGTGCCCGCGATGCCCCAAACGGTTAGCTTGCCGCCCTGATACGGGCCTGTTAACGGCCCAAACGCCGGTGCGCCTCGATGGCCAGCGCGCATTCCAGGCGCTTGCGCTCCAGCTCGCACCCAACGTGATAGGGCTTGTGGATATCGCCACTAAATTCCTGTGCGTTGGCTGCGCAGCCGCCGGAGCAGAAATATTTAGCCCAGCACGCCATGCAATCGGGCTTGGCCAGCACATTGCACGCGGCAAATTCCGCCTGCATGGCGCGGTCAAACGTACCCTGCAACACATTGCCCATGCAAAACGCTTCCCGCCCGACAAACTGATGGCAGGGGTACAAATCCCCATCCGGGGTAACGGCGACATATTCATTGCCCGCCCCGCAGCCCAGCAGGCGCTTGGCCACGCACGGCCCGCCCTCCAGATCGACGTTAAAATGGAAAAAGCCAAAGCCTTCTCCCGCCTGTTCCGCCGCCAGATAATCGGCAGCCAGGCGCTCATACTCCTGACAGATGGCGGGAACATCTTCCTCTACAATGGCATAGGGCCGGTTGGGGGAGGCCACAACGGGCTCCAGCGACAACTGATCAAACCCTTCCGCCCTCAGCGAAGCAACATCCTTGGCAAAATCCAGGTTATATTTGGTAAACGTGCCTCGGATATACCAGCTTTTGCCTTCCCGCCCCGCAACAACGCGGCGCGCGTTATCCACCGATTTTTGGTAGGAGCCGCCGCCCCCGGCAGCCGGGCGCAGGCGGTCGTGCACCTCCCGCCGGCCATCGATGGACAAAACAACATTTTCCATCTCCCGGTTGATAAAATCGATGGTATCCTGATCGATACCATAGGCGTTGGTGGTGATGGTAAAATGGATGGTTTTGCCATGCGCCAGCTCCAGCGCGCGGCCATAGGCTACCAGCTTTTTAACCACATCCATGTTCATGGTCGGCTCGCCGCCGAAGAAATCCACTTCCAGGTTTTTACGGTTTCCGCTGTTTTTAATCAGGAAATCCAGCGCAGCCATGCCGGTTTCCAGCGGCATCAGGCGCCGCCCGGTACCAAAATCGCCGGTGGAGGCAAAGCAATAGCCGCACCGCAGATCGCAATCATGGGCCGCATGCAGGCACATCGCCTTGATGACGGGCTGGGTGCGTGCAGCAGCCAGCACCGCATCATCCTCCCGGGTGAAAAGCTGGCCGGCCTCCACCAGGGAGCGCACCTCCCCAATGGCTTCCTGTACATCCTCCTGCCCATATTTGGGGGCCAAGGCGGCTACAATGGCCGCTTCCCCCTCCTCCCAGCGGCGAATGATATCCGCCGTCAGGTCATCCAGCACATGCAGGGCGCTGCTGTCCGTATCCAGCGCCAACGTCAACCCCAGGCTATTGAAAACATGAACCAAACCCGTTTCCCCCATCTTTTATATCCATGAAAAACCCCCTCCCCGCTCCGCGGCGGGAAGGGGGCAATGCATCGCACCTTACTTGGAAGCCTTTTTGCAGGACTGATTGGCAACGGTGCAGCTGGTTTTGCAGGCGGACTGGCAGGAAGCCTGGCACTCGCCACAACCAACCTTGGAAGGATCACGCTTGAGGCAAGCGGTCTGAATGGTTTGAATGCGTTTCATGGGGTATTCCCTCCCAACTCAATTTCGAGCTTTATTATACAACACATTTGCCCTGCATTCAACCTTCACGGAGCCTTGGCCGCACGGGGGGCAAAAATAAATCCCATAACCGCACCCGTTGCCGCCCCCAGCAGCGCATCGGACAGCCATATCCCAATGGGCGCTGCCTGCCCGGCGATCATCATATACAAAAGGTGCGTCATCAGCATAGCACCCGCTCCGCAGCCCGTCGCCAGCCAAATGCCCATTTTTTCGCTGCGTTTGGCGCACAGCATCGCTCCAACGGCCATCGCCACCATGCGAAGCGCCTGATTGACCGGCGCGATGACGCCATCGCTTAGCGACATTGCCTTAAACAGCGCGGCAAACAGCAGCACCTCCACCACCAGGCATAAAATGGAAGCCACGATTCCCATGGCCACCGCCTGCCAGGGCTCAAGCCCGCGCACCGCCGCCCGTTTTCCCCCGCGGCGAAAGGATTTTTTCATGATTTTTCTGTGCATGTTGTTCCCCCCTATATTCTATCCAACGCTATGCGCACGCCCTATCCCGTTATACCTTATACTTGTAACCTGGGCCCAAAAAGGGTATTTTATTAAGAAGGCCCCTGCCGGGGCAGCGGGTGGTAAGCCGCGCGCCGCCTTCCCTGTTTGCCCCGGGAATACAGCGCGCCAGCCATACCGGCGGCTGCGCCCGGGGATCGCGTGCTTTTTTAAACGGATGCCCTTATTGCCAATGGAGGAATTTTGCGTGACAAAAAAATCCGCCTGGGCCATCGCGGCGGTTTGCGCCATGTGCCTGTGCGTTATCGCCCTGCCTGCCTTTCTTTTTTCTGCCGATCCATGGCAATCGGCGCCGGATTATACCATTCCGTCCCTGCCGCCCTTCCAAACGCCGCAGGGTGTTTCCCCCACCCCAACGCCGCAGGGCGGGCAGCCCACGCCCACGCCGCTGTGGACGCAGGCCCCCACAACGCCTTTGGCCACCCCCTCGCCCACGCCCTCCCCTACGCCTGAGGTCACTGCGCAGGCCACCCCTGCACAGCAGCAATACACCTATAACGCTTATGCCCTGCACGGCTACATGCACCAGGCGCTAGAGGGCTGCGATGCGCTGGAGGCCTGGCCCAGCTTTGTTGATGCCATCTCCCGGCACGATGTCCGCTATGATTATGGTGCGCAGGGCATCAGCGAGCATGCCGCCCGTATCATGGTAGAGCTTTTCCGGCAGGAGCACCCCCTCAATGCCTTTTTGACCGATGCCGTTGTCGATGGCCAGGAAGGCATGATCTACCTGGATTACCGCTATTCCAAGGGGGTGCAGCAAATCAACCTGGGCCGCTTTATTTCCCGCGTGGACCAGGCGCTGGCCGCCTGTGCGCCCCCCGAGGCCGATCCGCTGGATATCATGCTGGCCCTGCATCTGTATGTTGCACGGGCAGGCCAGTATAACGCCAAAGCCGCACATACCGATTGTTATGGGCTGCTGGTCAACGGTACGGCCGTTTGCTACGGTTTTACCGATACATTGCGCTTTTTGCTTTTGCAATGCGGCATCGAATCGGATAAGCTGCTCGGCCAAACCGTAAAGGGCGAGGCGCATGGCTGGAACCTGGTCGAGATCGATGGCGAATATTACCACCTGGATCCCACCTGGGAGCGCAGCGCCAACCGTGGAACCGGGCTTGCCATGTTTGGGCTGA
Source organism: bacterium (assembly GCA_029006015.1). Lineage (GTDB taxonomy): Bacteria > Bacillota > Clostridia > Christensenellales > SUG1161 > SUG1161. The sequence goes on along the minus strand of JAQXFY010000068.1, from coordinate 521 downwards.
CCGATGCCGCGCGCTCCGTCCGCCTGGTGCTGCCGGCCACCCGGGTAGGCTACCCCGAAAACACCGTGCAGCCTCCCTGCACCTCGGAGCGCTTTGCCCAGCTTCAGCTGCTTGCAGCCCGGTGCACCGTTGTGCCGGAGCACCATGCCGTTTACTTTACCAGCCGCGTCGATGGCCTGAACTATGTTTATAACACCCGCACAGGAAGCATCATCCCCTTTTAACCGGGCTTTAATCGAACGCGCATGGATAAATGGGCCGCCGCATGGCCATTGGCCCAAACAAAGCGGTGCAGCGGCCGCCCCTATTTGTTTGCACCTGCCCGGGGCAGCCATACCGGGCCGTCCGGCACCGTTTTTTCGGTTTTTGCAATCCGCCGTCTGCAGCCGGGGCATCCCGTCCTTTAGCGCCTGTGTACGGCTCTATTTTGTGGGCGATATCCCCCCATGCTCCATGGCCGGGGCACCCTTTTTTCTTATTCCCCTTGCTTTTTCGGCGCACATATGCAAAAAGGCGGGCAG
>JAQXFY010000067.1 GCA_029006015.1 bacterium | reverse complement strand
AGTCATACAGGCATCTCAGCCTGTTGCCTTATCCAGCTCATCATTTCTACGGAATGATTTGCCCTCCGAGCAAGCCAAATTACTATACAGGATACAACCGGCATTGTCAATCCAGCGCTCCATTTTTATCCATGTAAAAATCAGCATTTTGCTCGGCAAAGCCGGTCTGTTTGCCGGTGCTTTCCGGCCCGGCACACTTCCCTTTATCGCACCTTGGCCTGCAGCAAGCCTATTGGGGCGCACCGCGTCAGCGCGCATATCCCGGCCGAACGATGCGGATGCCGGCCACATGAAGCGCGCTGCCCTGCCCCATTGCCCCTTCCGGCAGGATATCCAGCATGGACAGGCAGCCGTCCAGCCGGGGCCGCATGGGCGCAAGATCGATCCAGTAGCGCTGCCACCGCCCGGCCTCGGGCACGTGCAGGCGCACGCCGGGCGCCTGTGCATAGCCATCGCCGTTAAAGCACACCCGAAGCAGCCCGCCCTCCGGCGGAAGGGTGCCCTCCACTTTTATGGCCAGCTCCAGCCGATCGGTCGGGCGCATGTTCCACAAACCGATTGGCTGATGCGGCGGCTCCGGTGCATAAAAATCCGTGGTAAAGCACAGCCGGTTATGCGCGCGGATGCCGGCAGTTCCCGGGAAAACCGCGCTTTGCCAGGCCGGGTTAAGCCCCTGTGCCGGCTGTATGTTTGCAGCCATCCGCCGGCCAAACAGGCGGAAAGGCACCTCGCTTGTAAACACGTCCTGCACCACGGGGGCAACGGCATCCTCCGCCAGGGGCTCCAGTGCCGCGGGCAGGCAGCCTGCCCCATCGGGCGCATGGCCGCCCTTCCCGCCCAGCTGCGCCATCAGCCAGGAAAGCGCCATGCTGGTGCGGTATTGCCAGCCGTACCGGCGCCAGGGCGACATATGGAAGGCCGGCAGGCCGCGCTCCGGGTTATCCGGGTGCGTCCAATGGCGGGTTGAAATTTTATAGGTGTAATACAGCCGCTCGGCGCAATCCAGATAGCCTTCTCCCGGCCCGCCCGTCAGCAGTCGGGTAAAATAATCCGCCCAGGCCAGCGCGCAGCAGACGTTGATATCATGCTCGGTGTTTTCGCGCCGCTCGCTGGCGCCATCGGCGCGCATCAGATAATCGGGATAGGTCAGGGGCAGCAGCTCGCCTTTTTCATCGGTATAGGCCAGATAGCGGTGCCAGGCATCGGTTTTGCTGGCCGCCACAAAATAATGGCCAAAGCGGCTTAAAAAGGCGGCGATGGCCCGGCTGCCGGACAGGGCAAAGGCGCGCAGCATGCTGTCGAAAACCAGCACGCTCATCCAAGGCGAAGAAGCCAGCGAGCTTTGCAGGTTAAATTCCGCCGGATCGTGCTGCAGGCCGTAGTGATACAGACCGCCATCCACACGCCCTTGGGGCAGCAGCCCATCCCAGCCATCCTGGTGGCGCAGCAGATCCTGGACCATATCCACGCACCGCAGGCGCTGCCCTTCGCCGCCCAGGGCCTCATAGGCCATCAGGTTGGTCAGCAAAATCAACCCAGCATGGCGCTCCGTCCAGAAGGGGTTATCCGGCCGCCAACGCGTAATGCGGCGCGAAACGCTGGCCTGCACCATGCGGGGCAGTTTATCCAGCATATGGGGCGCACCCGTCAGCCACGCGGTATAGACCATGGATTCGGCCAGCTGGTTGCGCTCATCCCCCGGCATGTATTCAAAAAAGCCGTCCTCCATAATTTTCAGGCGGTAAAAGCTGCAAATGCGCACAGCCTCCCGCAGAAAGAAGAAAAACCCCGTCCGGCCATAGGCCTGGAACATGGCGGCCGCGCGGTCGTACATCCAATCGTGCTTATCGCTTGGCCCGGCCTTGCCATCCACATTGGCATAGTTCCAGCGGTTTTGGGGCGATACCCTGGGGTCATCGCGGTTAAGCAGCGGATAACAGAAATTTTTCATGGCATGGTCATAGCAGCTGTAATCGCCGTCAAAGGCGCAGGCCAGTATATCCGCTGCATCATCCTGTTCCTCCCGCATGGGCACGGCGGGCGCCATGCGCTGCATCTTCAGCACCCCGTCGCATCCGATGTCCACCGGCAGCAGGGCATAGACATCGGGCTCGTACACCCCCAGGGCTGCAGGAAAGGTATCGCTGTCCACCAGGTGCCAGGCCGTGGAGGGGTCCACCAGCCCAGGCCGCCTTTGGCCCTGCTGCCCGCCGCCCCATGCAAGGCGCATTTGCAGGCGGCTGGGGTAGGGCTGCTCAAAGGCAACCTCCAGCTGGATGCGGGCGATGCGCACCCATGGGGTATCCCCCTGCGTCAGGCTGCGCCACATGGCCATGGCATCGACATGCAGGGGCACCTCCTGCCCGGCAATATCGGCCCGCAGGCTGCAAAGGCCCTCCGATGTCAGCGAACCCTGCGGCAGCGGCAGGCCAAAGGTAACCAGCACGCGCTGGCCGGGGCGGACATTTTCCGCCGGCACCAGCTCCACCACGATATCCCCTTGCTTGCGCGCCGGGGCCCAAAAGGATTCCAGCATGCCGCCGGCCTCGGGCCCGCGCGTATTCAAATCCAGTTCCACCAGGCATTCCCCTTTTCCGTTGGTATCAGCTGTTTACAAGTATAAAGCCCATGGGCCCCGCATTTCAAGCGCTGCGCGGCCCCGTCCCTTGTTTTTTGTACTATGCGTGGGGTATAATGAAGAAATCCTGGAAATTATGCACCGAGGAGGCTGCCCTATGGCACTCAAACCCACCCCTTTTATCAACAGCCGCCATATCGGGTTCCGCATTTCGCTGGATGGGGAAATTGAGGTCCATTATCTGGCGGAGGGGCAAGGGCGGCCCTTGATACTGGTGCATGGCATGATGCAATCGCTTTACACCTGGAGGGAGAGCATCCCCTACCTTTCGGAGGATGCCCGCGTATTTGCCCTGGATCTGCCCGGCAACGGCTACAGCGATTGCCCCGCCCTGGCCTATACGGTCGAGGATTACGTCCAGCTGCTTATCACCTTTATGGATGATTTGGGTCTGGGCCAGGCGGATTTTATCGGCGTCGGCCAGGGCGCCAGTTATGTGATGGCCCTGGCACTTGCCTATCCCGACCGTGTGCGGCGCATCGTGGCCGTTTCCCCGGGGGGGATGACGCGGGGGTATCCCTTTGCCATGCGCATGCTGCGCCTGCGCACCTTTGGCGAGATTGCCGCGCATTATATGCGCACCTCCACCATCGAAAATTACCTGCTGCGCGCCTATTTCGACGAAACCCGGGTAGACAAAACCATGGTGGAGCAAACCTGGCTTCCGCTTGAGCTTCCCGGCGCGCGCGAGGCGCTGACTTCTACCGTACGCAACTTCAGCGAAGGCGAATTATTGGCCGATATCCACCGCCTCCAGGCGCGCGTGCTGCTGGTATGGGGCGAGCATGACGCCTTCCATCCCGCCGCGCTGATGGAGGGCTATCAGCGCGAGATGCCCCACATCGAAACCTGGCTGGCGCACAGCTGCGGGCACCTGGTGCACGAGGAACGCCCCCGGGAGTTCAATGCCCGTGTACGCGCTTTCCTGCTGTCCGACGACAGCCAAGGGTAAAGGGGGAATTCCCATGCCGCTGTCCTATGAGCTGGGCGATATCGTCAAAACCAAAAAGAGCCACCCCTGCGGGGGAGATTTATGGAAGATCATCCGCGTGGGTGCGGATATCAAGATTAAATGCACCACCTGCGGCCGCATCGTTATGATGGACCGCGCGGATTTTGATAAACGCCTGCGCAAAATTGTTGCGCATAGTGGGGAGGATCAACATGCCTGAAGAAACGCCCAAACAAGCTTTTCCGCTCTACCCTGCCGGGGGCCAGAAAAAACGTCGCCGCCTCAAGGGCAGCGTGCGGGAGTTTATCATCACCATTTTAACCGCCCTTGTGCTGGTGGTGGTGGTGCGGGTGTTTGTCTTTGAGCTGGCCATTGTCGACGGCCCTTCCATGCAGCCCACACTGAATACCAACAACCGCGTATTTGTTTTTAAAGCGGTAAAATGGTTTAGGGATATGCCGGAGCGCGGGGAGGTTATCGTAACCAAGTATCCGGATCGCTCCGGCAGCTTTATCAAGCGCGTTGTCGCCGTGGCGGGCGACCGTGTGCGCATTGAAAACGGCATCACCTATGTCAATGATGTTGCCAACACCATGGGCAACGGCGAAACGCCCATCGATATGCAGGAAATCGTTATCCCGGAGGGCCATTATTTTGTCATGGGCGACAACCGCTGCCTGTCGCTGGACAGCCACAATGCGGAGGTTGGCCCGCTGCCGGTCTCCTATTTCATCGGCCGTGCGGAGGCCGTGGTGTGGCCCATCAGCCAGTGGAAATGCCTGGATCACGCGACCGGGGAGGGCGCATGATGCCGGGTAAGGTGCTGATATACGATACCACCCTGCGCGATGGAGCACAGGGCCCGGGTATCTCCTTTTCGATCGATGACAAGCTGGAAATCGTCCGCCGGCTCGACCGCTTTGGCGTGGATTATATCGAGGCCGGCATTCCCGATGCCACCCCCAAGGATACCGAATTTTTCCGCGAAATAGCCGCACGGCAGCTTAGCCATGCCCGCATCGCAGCGATGGGTTTTACCCGCCGCCCCCATCTTTCCGCCGGGGAGGATGCCGGCGTGGAGGCGCTGCTGCGCTGCGGCGCGCCGGTGCTGTCCATTGTAGGCAAGGCCAGTTTATACCATGTCGATACCGTGCTGCATGTGACGCCGCAGGAAAACCTAGCCATGATCTCCGATACCATCGCATACCTTAAATCCTTTGGGTGCCAGGTATTTTTTGATGCAGAGCATTATTTTGACGGGTTTAAAAACAACCCGGAATATGCCCTGGCCTGCCTGGAGGCGGCGCATCAGGCAGGGGCGGATTACCTGGTGTTATGCGATACAAACGGGGGCAGCCTGGTGGGGGAAATCGTGCGCGGCACCCAGGCGGCGCTTCAGCGCTTTGGCCCCCACATCGCCATCCACGCCCATAACGACAGCGGCCTGGCCATAGCCGCCAGCCTGGAGGGCGTGGCTGCCGGGGCCGGCATGGTGCAGGGCACCATCAACGGCTACGGCGAGCGGTGCGGCAATGCCGATCTGTGCGCGGTCATACCCGCGCTGCACTTTAAAATGGGCTGCCCGCTTTCCTGCCAGGATAGCATGCCTTATCTTACCCGCCTTTCCCACGTGGTTGGGGAAATTGCCAACCAGTCCGTCCGGGCGGATGCCCCCTATGTGGGCGATAACGCCTTTGCCCACAAGGCAGGCACGCACATCGACGGGGTGATGAAGCAATCCGCCACGTTTGAGCACCTGTCGCCGGGTTTGATCGGCAACCACCGCCAGCTGCGCGTTGGCGAATCGGCCGGCAAAAGCGCGGTGCTTCCCCTGGTACGCCGCTTTTTACCGGGTGCCACCCGCGATGATCCCGATGTGCTGCGCGTGGTGGAAACCATTAAATCGCGTGAAATGGCGGGCTGGCATTACGAAGGGGCGGAGGCCTCGCTGCTGCTGCTGGTGGCAAGAACGCTGGGTGCGGTCAGGGATCATTTTGATGCGGCGGACCTGCGGGTGGTATCGGGCGGCAACTGGGATGATGGCCAAAGCGATATGGCCATGATAAAAGTATGCGCCAGCGGCCGGCAGGAGCTGACTGCCGCCCAGGGCGACGGGCCGGTCAACGCCGTCGACCGCGCCATGCGAAAAGCGCTGGCGGTATTTTATCCCAAGCTGGATGATCTGCACCTGTCCGATTACAAGGTGCGCGTGCTCGACCATGGTTCCGATGCCAGGGTGCGCGTGCAAATGACCTCGACGGCCTATGGCCACTCCTTTGGCACCGTCGGCGTATCGGCCAATATTTTGCAGGCCAGCTACATGGCGCTTGTTGATGCCATTGAATATTTCCTGGGCGGCTTTGCCGACGGGACGGAGGGATCTTAACATGACAGATTTTTTTACCCGGGTAGCCCAGGCGGTAGCTTCCGCCTGCAGCATTGACGAGGCCCAGGCGCTTTCCTTTCTGGAAACGCCCCCCCAGCCCGAGCTGGGCGATGCCGCGCTTCCCTGCTTTAAGCTGGCGCGCACGATGAGAAAAGCGCCGCCCGCCATCGCCGCCCAGTTGGCGGAGGAACTGTCCGCCCAGCCCTTTGAAGGGCTTAAATGCGTTAAAGCCGTGGGCGGGTACATCAATTTTTATGCCGACGGCGCGTGGCTGGCCCGCCAGGTGCTGGGCCATATCGTGGATACGCGCGATTGCCTAGGCCAAAGCGATGCCGGCCAGGGCAAAACCGTGTGCATCGATTATTCCTCCATCAACATTGCCAAGCGGTTCCACATTGGGCATTTATCCACCACGCTGATCGGTGCGGCGCTGTACCGCATCTACAAGCGGCGCGGCTGGCAGGCCGTTGGCATCAACCATTTGGGGGATTGGGGCACGCAGTTTGGCAAAATGATCGCGGCTTTCCGCCGTTGGGGTAGCCGGGAGGATGTCGAGGCGCGCGGCATCGACGCGCTGTTGGAATTGTATGTGCGCTTTGACCGCGAAGCCCAGGAAGACCCTGTGCTGGCCGAGGAAGGCCGCGCCTGCTTTTTGGCCATGGAGGAGGGCGATGAGGATGCGCTTTCCATCTTTAACTGGTTTAAGGAGCTGACGCTGGCCGATGCGCAGCGCGTATACAAGCGCCTGGGCATTGTATTTGACAGCTACGCCGGGGAATCCTTCTATACCGATAAAATGGGCCCCGTGGTGGAGGAGCTTAAGCAAAAGGGCCTGCTGGTGGAAAGCCAGGGCGCCCAGGTGGTGGATTTGTCCCAGTGGAATATGCCGCCGTGCATCATTTTAAAATCCGACGGCGCCACCACCTATGCCACGCGCGATATCACCGCGGCGCTGTACCGCAAAAATACCTATGGCTTTGATCGCAGCCTGTATGTGGTGGCTTATCAGCAAAACCTGCACTTTAAGCAGGTGTTTAAGGTGTTGGAGCTGATGGGCTATGATTGGGCCTCCACGCTGGAGCATGTTGCCTTTGGCATGGTCAGCTTTGAGGGGCAGACGCTTTCCACCCGCAAGGGGCGCATCCTGTATCTGGACGAGCTGCTTGGGCGCGCGGTGGACAAGGCCGCCGCCATCATCGAGGAAAAAAGCCCCAACCTGCCCGATAAGGCCGAGGTGGCCGAGCAAATCGGCATCGGCGCGGTTTGCTTTTTCATGCTGTATAACAACCGCATCAAGGATATCGATTTCTGGTGGGACAGGGCGCTTAATTTTGAAGGTGAAACCGGCCCCTATGTGCAATATACCCATGTGCGGTGCGCAAGCGTTCTGGCCAAAGCCGGCCTGACGCCCGGCCAGGCGCTTATGCATGCCCCCAATGGCGCCCATCTGACCGATGCCGACGCCCAGCGTGTGCTGACGCTGCTTTCCGGCTTTGACGGCATATTGGATGAAGTGCTGCTGCGCAGCGAGCCCTCGCTGCTGACCCGCTACCTGGCCGATCTGGCCCAGGCCTACAACAGCTATTACTATAACCAGCGCATACTGGATGAGGATGCCGCCGTGCGTGCGGACCGCCTGCAGCTGACCGACGCCGTGCGCCTGACGCTGTCCACCGGTCTGGGGCTGCTGGGCATCGCCGCGCCCAACCACATGTAACCGCTGCCGCTCAGCCCTGTGGGAAAGGAGGGTACGATATGACATCCGATCAAAGGCGCCAGGCCATTCTACGCGCTGTCCGCGCTGCCGAAAGCCCCATCACCGCCACCCAACTGGCTGCAAACTTTGGCGTCAGCCGGCAGGTTATTGTACAGGATATCGCGCTGCTGCGCGCCCAGGGGCAGGATATCATCGCTACCCCACGGGGCTATATGGTGCCGCGCGCGCCGCTTATCGGCAAGGTGCGCCGCGTGATTACCTGCTGCCATGGCCCCGAGCGCACGGGGGAAGAGCTGGATATTTTAACGCGCAACCGCGTCAGCGTTATCGATGTTATCATCGAGCATCCGCTGTACGGGGAATACCGCGCCATGCTGCTGCTGCGCACCCCTGCCGACGCGCAGGATTTTACCCGCCGCCTGGGTGATGCGGAGCCGCTTAGCACCCTGACCGGCGGGGTACACCTGCACACGCTGGAATCGGCCACCCGGCAGGATATGGACAGCGCCATCCGCGCCCTGCGGGAAGCCGGTATTTTATCGGAGGGATAACGCAGCCTATGTATTTGGACATTCACACCCATATTTTTCCCGATGCCCTGGCCCATAAAGCCATCCCGGCCATGGCAAAAAAAGGCGGGATCACCCCGGTGGGCGACGGCACGCTGTCCGGCCTGCTGGCCGTTTTGCCTGCGGGCTGCCGCGCGGTGGTGCAGCCGGTGGCAACCAAAATCCACCAGGCGCCCGTCATCAACGCAGGCAATTTGCCGCTGCTGGAAGGTGGGCCGGTATCGGCCTTTGCCGCCTTTCATCCACTGTGCCAGGATGTGCCGGCTGCGCTGGCCGCCGTGCAGGCCCAGGGTTTTTTGGGCATCAAGCTGCACCCGGATTATCAGGAAATCAACATCGATGATCCCGCCATGGATGCCACGTGGGACGGACTTCGCCAAACCGGGCTGATCGCACTTATCCATTGCGGGTTGGATGTAGGCTATCCCCCGCCTTATAAGGCAACGCCTGATCGGTTACGCCGCGTGATCGACCGTTTTCCCGGCCTCAGGCTGATTTTGGCCCATATGGGCGGCTACAACATGTGGGACGGCGTGCTGGAACTGGTGGCCGGGCATGGGCAAACCTATCTGGATACCGCCATGTGCTTTGATCGCCCGGATGACGCCACCCTGATGCAGCTTATCCGCCGCCAGGGTACCGAGCGCGTGCTGATGGGCAGCGACTGGCCGTGGGGCGATCCCGCGGCGCACGTCCGCCGCATCGAGCATTTACCCCTGCCCGCATCCGACCGGGAATATATTTTGTATAAAAACGCACAAGCGCTGCTTGGCATTTGATATAACCGAGGTGAAAAACCATGCTGTTTAGACATTTCCTTACCCCATACTATGCGCCCGATACGCCAGCTTCCTCTTCCCCCGAAGGCCCTTCCAACCCGGCCGATCCCGGCCAGGCGGAAGGCATGCAAGCCGGCCAAACACAGCCCGGCGCGGCCGATGATGCTACGCCGGAGGGCGTAGCTGCGCCGCGGGAAAGTGTCCCAGGCAGCTTGGATGACGGGCCTGCGGATATCAAAAAGCAGGCTTCCGCCGGCAAAAACAAACGCCTGCGCAGCTGGATCTACACCGCGCTGCTGGCCTTTTTTGTTTTTGTTTTCACCTATTCCGCCACCTCCTTGGTAAAGGATTGGATCCCGCGCTGGCAGGCACGCCGCTATTATGCCGGCGTGGTGGATGGCCTCAAGCCCGCCCGGCCCTCCCCGACCCCCACCCCGGATCCCGGCCCCAAGGCCACCCCGAACCCCAGCCAGACGCCTGCCCCTACGCCCACCCCGACCCATGGCCTTTTAAAGGATCTGCAGGCGATAAACCCCGATTGCGTCGCCTGGTTGGAGGTGCCCGGCACCAAGGTCAACTACCCCGTGATGCAGGGGCAGGATAACGATTATTACCTAACCCATACCCTGGATAAAAGCTGGAATGCTGCGGGCTCCATCTTTATGGATTACCGCAACAACCGTTTCTTTTTGGATAACAACACCGTCATCTATGGCCACCGCCGGCGGGACAGCCAGATGTTCTACGATCTGCAAAAGCTGCGCGACCAGGCCTATCTGGACCAGTATCACACCATCGAGCTGACGCTGGATGACCGCTTTATCCAGGCCGAGATCTTTGCCGTGTGCGTTGTGCCGGCCACCATGGATTACCGTCAGCCCAACTATGCTACCCAGGAAAGCTTTGACGGTTTGCTTAGCCGCATCCGGCAGCACAAGGTGGCTGGGCGGGATATCCAACCGGTATTTGGCCAGCGCATCATTACGCTGTCCACCTGCGTGTATGATTTTAAGGATGCGCGCCTGGTGATCTTTTGTCTGTTGGGGGACGATGCACTGGATCAGCCCTGGCAGGCGCCGTAACCCCCGCTTAACCCATATGGTTTTTCATCCGTGGCGCAGGCAAAAACCTGTCCGCCACGGATTTTTATGTACATCCAATAACCCTGGCGCGCACAGCCCGCCCCGCGGCGTTTTATTGCCGATTTTACCTGCCTTCTTTAACGGCAAGGGCATTTCCGGGGGAGCCCGAGCAAGCGCCCCTTTTATTTTATGAAACTTTATTTTTTGTCGAAAAATGTCATACTATTTTTTCGGATTTGCGGAACCATTTTTTGCCAGCCTCCGTCATATCTTATCAGAACCCGGGTATTCCAGCCCGGGGCGGTATTGGCCGGCGGCGCGCATCCCATACAGGGAATGCCCGGCGGCAGCCGCTCCCTGGAGGGGGACGGGTTTGTCGGCCGGTGCCGGGCATTTAATCCGGCAGGGCCGGGAAAACGGGGCTTTGCCCCTAAACACGGAAAGGAAGTATTCCCATGAAGAAAATCGCGATTGGTATTGCTGTTGCTTTGACGCTGGCGCTTGGCACCCTGACTGCCTGCGGCGCGCCCACTGCCACGGGAACGCCCGCCGGCGGCGAAGGCACCCCCATCGTAACGCCGGAGGCCACCCCCGAAGTTACGCCCGAGGTTACCCCGGCTGCGTAAAAAGGCCCCCTGCCGCCTTGCGCAGCGGCCGGGTAAACCCCATAAAAGCAGATGGCCTTGGCGGCCCGTTGGGGGCGGGCAGGGCC
>JAQXFY010000066.1 GCA_029006015.1 bacterium | reverse complement strand
CCAGCCATGCTTATCCAGCCATTTCATAAACCCAATGCCCACGCGCATGATGCCCGGCATGCGCAAAAAGGTTTCCATGGCCGCGTCGGTGGAATTGGCCGATTCCGGCGCGCGGTTTTCCGCAATATACCGGTCCATTTTGCGCTGCACATCAAACAGGGTATCGTTCAAATCAAAAAACACCTTGGAGGTGGTTTCCCCTTTGTTTTCGGGTTTGAGCACCACCATGCTGACGGCAAACTCCCTGCGCGCATATACACGTTTGTTGATAACAAAGCGGTTAAGATAGGGAAATTCCGCTACCGTCCGCAAATAAGCTGCGATAATCAGCCCCATGTGGCTAACCACATGGCCCCTGCGCCGAACATCGCCCAGGTATTGACGGATGGGGGCAAGCGGGATATCCAGCGTAATCATGTTCATGGCATCAAAGCGGCGCGGCATGAAATAGGGGGCCAACCGCTGCGTCGGTTCGATGTTCTTTAGCCTTTTTCCATCGGCCCGCATCGAATCACCTTCTTTAAATTTTTCCTTCCGGCAGGATCTCTACCATTCTATGATAGCATATCCGCTATCATTTTACCGCGCAAAAATATCTGTTTTTTCATGTTTTTCCTTCATTTTTCACCATTTTCCTTAATTCGGCAGGTGCTGTCGGCCCATATAGCCGCTTAATCCCCCTATACTTGCCTGTAAAACGCGCCTAACATCTGCAGCGGATGGCGCACGCGCCCTGCCCCAACCCAACCTGCCGGGTTAAGGAAGCCCCTGGGCCAAGGCATTTGCCCATCCCCGCGCCCTGCCGTTTTTTGCCGCAACAGCCTGTCGGGGCATAAAAAAGGGGCGCGGCTTACGCCGCACCCCTTTGCCCCAAAACAGCGCCAAAGGTTACTCAAAATACTCCGTATGCACATAATCCAGCGCATATTTGCCGGGCACCACCGGTTCGCGGTTGACCCACAGGCCGGAGGTGAAATCCGGGAAGGCGACGGGGTGGCCGCCCATGGCGATGGATTGCTCGCTCAGCGCGGTGACCGCCATCCAGGAAGCGGTATCATATACATCGATGGGCGTTTGCACCTGACGCTTGACCGCATCAACAAACGCGCGCACCACGATAAAATCGATGCCGCCATGGCCGCCCTGATCCAGATCCTTCTGGTGCTCCAGCCACAGGGGGTGGTTGTATTTTTCAAAGTAGGGCGCAGCTTCCTCCCACTTGTGCGGATCGGGGCTGATGCCATCAAAATAAATGGATTTGGCATCATCGCTCCAGATGCCCTTGGTGCCCTGCACGCGGTTGTTGGAAAGCCGCGGGCGGGCCAACGTGCAATCGTGATACAGGGTGATGGTCTGCCCGCCGGCGCACTTGATAACGGTGGTTACCACGTCGCCCTGGGCAAAACGCTGGCCGATCATATCATAATTTTCCTGCTTTTCCGGCCAGACGCCCTTGTAATCCCGCTCCAGCGTTTCAACAACCCAGGAGTTGGTCGCCTTTCGGGAATTGGCATAATAGCTTTCCATGCCGCAGGCCTTGGTCGCCGTGGAAGTCAACGTCAAAAAGCGGTTGCCGCGGTTGATATCCAGTATTTTGGCCATCGGCCCCAAGCCATGGGTGGGATACAACTCCGCATTGCGCAGGCGGAAATGATCAAAGCGATAATGCTCGATTTCGCGCCCCAGGCCAATCTCATCGCGCAGATCATGCTGATAACCGGCGGCGCAATGGATAAGCTCGCCAAACAGGCCCTGGCGCACCATGTTAATCAGGGCGAGGGCGTGCTGGCCGTAGTTAACATTTTCCAGCATCATGCACGGCATGCCGGTTTCCTCGGAAGCGCGCACCAGGTTCCAGCATTCCTCCAGGCTGGAGGCGCCGCCCACCTCGGTTGCCACATAGACGCCGGCACGCATGGCATCGCACGCCACGCGGGTATGCATCTGCCACGAGGTAAATACAAATACCGCATCCAGATCCCCGGTTTTTAAAAGCTCCTGATAATCGGCGGTGGCCTGCACATCCTTGCCGGTTTTTTCCTTGACGATGCGCTTGCCGCGCTCCAGGCGGTGCTCGATCAGATCCGAAATGCCCACCACTTCAACATCGGGCATGCCCAGGATCATTTGCATCATGCCGGTGCCGCGGTGCCCCAGCCCAACAATGGCCACGCGCAGTTTTTCCTTGACGAAGGTCATGTGTTTCCCCACTTTCTATCCAATTTCTGCCCCTATAGTGTACACGAACCTGGCCCTTGTTGTAAAGCAACAATTGCATCAAAAACACAATCCGCGTAAAATAAAAGCATTCCGGGAAAGAAAACGGCGGGCATGCAAACACGCATCAGGCAGCCCTGTACGCATGCCGTTTGATACGGCAGGCCCCCTTTGGGCTATCGCCTTTCCCCAGGCAAAAAGAAAGGGTATAACATGGAAAATGCGCTGCGCGCACTTGCGCCTTACGAACCCATCTGGCAATCTTTTGGCTTTGCGGGGGCAGCCCCGTGTTCCCCTGCGCCCTTTTTGGATTGGCTGCGCGAGGCCTCTGCCTTTGATCCATCGCCCACGCCTTTTGGCCTGGAGCACGATCCGCGCAAGGCCTATCCGTTTGCCGGCGGGTTATTGGTGCTGGCCTATCCGTATACCCCTTTTGCGATGTATCCCCCGGATTGTTTGCAGGTGCCTTCCTATTATTTTGCCTCCCAGCAATGCTACCATGCCGCCCCCCGCCTGGCGGAAGCGCTGACCCAGGCCGGCCTTACGGCCCAGGTAGCCCATTTGCTGCCGCAAAAGCCGGCCGCTTACCGCAGCGGCGCCGGTTTTTTTGGAAAAAACGGCTTATTCCATTGGCATGGCTTTGGCAGCCGGGTGGTATTGGCCGTTCTGGCCATCGGGCTGGAGGTTCCCGATGTGCCCCAGCCGCACGAATTAATAGGCTGCGGCCCCTGCCTGGCCTGCATGCGCGCCTGCCCGGCAAAGGCGCTGGCCGGGGATGGCTCCGTCGACGAAAATTGCCTGCGCCGCCACATGCTGAGCATTGTGCCCGAGCCGCTTCGCCCCTGCGTTGGCCTGCAGGCCTTTGGGTGCGACCGCTGCCAGGCGACCTGCCCCGCCACACGCGGCATGGCGACAACCGCCCTTCCGCCTGGATATGCCGAGTTTTTTTCCATTTCCGGTATTTTAGCCGATGATAACCCGGCCATGCGCAGCCGCGTCAACACCTGCGCAGGCTGGCTGGGCAAAAACTATGTTACCGCCTCGCGCCTGCGTTCCGCGGCAGCGCTGGCCGCCGGCAATACGGGCGATCCCAAATACCTGCCCCTGCTGCTGCCCCATGCAGACAGCCCCTCCCCCGCCGTGCGCGAGCATGCCCGCTGGGCCATTTCCCGCTTGTCATCGCTGGGATAGCCGCCTGTTTGCTGCGCTTCCACCTTGTTTTCCATACCACACAACCCCCCATGCAGCGCTCCGGCCGCATGGGGGCTTTTCATATCAGTCATATTTCCCTCCGGCGCACCTTCCCTGATGAGCTTTTGGTTTGCAGCAAGCACAGCATGTGGGCACAAAACCGGGCCGGATCGCACGCACATTTGGCCGTTTCCGTCCCCGGCATGTTGCCCAAGGCGGGCAAAAAACTCAATTCCCCGGGCAGGGCTTTAAGGGGCGCACCGGAAGGCGGATAACGGTTTTCAGCCGCTCAGGGGCGCACCTGCGCGCATCGGATAAGTAGATTTCGTGGTGATGGCGCCGGGGCGTTATATCAATGGCATAGCCCTTATCCCCGGCAAAGGCCTCCATCAGGCGGATGGTGTCCGATTCTTTATCATATGGCCCGATATGCATGCACTGCACACAGGCACCTTCCACACAGGAATAAAATTCCGCCTTTGAAACATCCTGTTTCTTTTTTTTCGCGGCTTCCGCTACCGCCCAATCAAAATCCATCCTCCGTATAAAATCCGGCAGCCGGATGACGGAAATCCATTCAAAATCCTGTTTGCGCCGGTAATCTATATCCGCCCCGTCCTGCATCCACCAAAAGCCCTCCAGAGGAGGAACCACATAATCATAAAACCCTTCAATAACGTGCCCGGCGCGGGCGCTCATTTTCAAGGTAAAAGCAATGGCATATAAAATACCGATGGCTTGTTGATATGCCCCGCCCTCCTGATTGGGATCGCCTTGGCCACGCACGGCGACAAAGTTCATAGCGGGAACATCCACGATTTCGGGTTGAGCCTTGGGCAGATAAAACTCCCGGTATTCCTTTTTAAAATCAAACGCCATACCTTTTTCCCCTTTTCCCGTAAGCCCATCCATGGGTGCATTTGTCCCGTCACAGCCGGCGCAAGCGGTTGCGGCAGGCCGGCTATGCCCCGCAATCGTCCTATGCCTGCTTTTTATCGGCCTTGGGTGAAGCCGGCAATATCGGCCTGCGCGCACCGGTGCGGCCGTGCAATTCCAAAGGCACTTGCTGCGGCGCCTCCTCCTGCAAAGCCATTTTGCCTTCCGGCTGCATATCCATGGCGCCGGCGCCATCCGCAGCGGACGGGGGTTCCCCGTCGCACATCGCCGCCTGCCGGCAGGCAGCTTGCCCCTCATTTTCCACCGCCTGCTCCTGCTGCATCTTTTTGTCCTGATGCCTGGTTAGCACGCGGTACAGCCAGATACCCAGCGCGCTGATGACCGCCGTAACGGAAAAGACAATAATGGCCATCTTATATTCCATGGTGCCCAGGGCATTGCCGGCGATGGTCGAGGTCAGCACCGACGGAATGCGGCCGATGGTTGAAATCAGCAAAAAAGTACTCAGCTTCATAGGGGTAAGCCCTATAAAGTAGGTAATAACATCCTTGGGCGTGCCCGGAATAAAAAATATAATAAACACCAGCAGGCCCAGTTTTTTGTTATTATTTAAAAACTTAACGGAATGCAGCTTTTCCCGGGAAACAAAGGCTTCCACCATCTTAATGCCAAAGCGGCGCACAAACAAATACACCACTGCAGAGCCGATCAACGCGCCTGTCAGGCATAAAATGGCTCCCTCCAGGCAGCCAAAGGCATACCCGGCGCCCAGTTCCATGGGTTCCCCGGGGATAATCGCCACGATAATCTGCAAGGCCATCATGCCGATCATGGCCAGCCAGCCCAGCATGCCGTGGTCATCCACCCATGCCCGAAAATGCTCCGGCTGCTTGAGCATGGCAATCATCGGCCTGCCTATAAAATAAAAAACCAGCAAAAAAAACACGATCAACACCGCAAAGGAAAAAAGGCTGACCATCTTGCGCCGCCGGATATAGGCAGCATCCTCCTGAAGTGTATCCGGGGATTCCGATTTTTCTACTTGATCCATGTTTTATTCCCCGCCGGGAGCACCGGCCAACCGGGCAATGCCCGTAGATTTGCGGAAACAAGCGCATAGAAATTATCATACACAATATCCACCCAACATGCAATGGCAAACACGCATGCCGGGCGGGCCGCCCTGAGCCTGCCCGCCATGGCAACCTGGCCGGCCCAATCCCGCTCCGTGGGGGGGCGCTTGGTTACCGCCGTTGATATGACGGTACATGGCCCCTTATTGATTCTATTTGGGGGCAATAAAGCATTGCGTATCCCGATCTTTTAAACGCCCGGCGGGGGAACCTGTCGGACGGGCGCCCCGCAAAACGCTATCGCATGCTTCTTACGGCTGCTGCGCATGCTCCAGCAGGAAGGCAACGGTTTTTTCCAGCCCCATTCCGCGGGAAGCCTTAACCAGCACGGTATCCCCCGGCATGATCTGCCCGGGCAAGCCCAAAAGCAGGCCCTGCTGATCGGCAGCATGCTGCACGCATGCCATACCCGCTTGGCGCGCGCCCTGCGCCATGCTTTGCGACAGCGGCCCTACGCAATATAGCGCATCCAGCCCCGCCGCGGCGGCATATTCCCCGATTTGCCGGTGATATGCCATCGCCTGTTCGCCAAGCTCCAGCATATCGCCCAGGATGGCAACCTTGCGGCCCTGCGCATGGGCCAGCACATCGATGGCCGCCCGGACCGAGCCGGGATTGGCGTTATACACATCGTTTAAAACGGTGATGCCGCCGGCGCGCTCGATCTTCATGCGGCCGCCCACCGGCTGGTAGGCGGCGATGCCGCGCCGGATCTCATCGGTATCCAGCCCCAGCTCGCGGCCGGCCGCAATGGCTGCCAGGGCGTTTAGCACCATGTGCCTGCCCGGCGAGGGAACAAGCACCTCCAGCCGCCGGCCCTCCACGCAAGCGGTAAAGTGCATGCCCTCCAGCCCCATATCCTGCACATCCAGCGCCCGGATATCATTGCCCTCATCCAGGCCAAAGGTAACCACATCGCCCCGGGAGCGGGCCAGGGTGCGCAGCATATCATCATCGCCATTTACATAGACCCGGCCACCGGGTTTCATATGGGCAAGCATTTCGCACTTGGCCCGAAGAATGCCTGCGCGCGAGCCCAGGTGCTCGATATGCGCTTCGCCAATATTGGTTAAAAAGCATACATCGGGCTGCACCATGCGCGCCAGGCGGTCGATCTCGCCAAAATGGTTGGTGCCCATTTCGATAACGGCCACCTGGTCGCCCGGCTGCAAGCCAAAAAGCGTAAGGGGCACGCCAATCTGGTTGTTAAGGTTACCCGGGGATTTGCACACCCGAAAGCGCTGGGACAAAACGCTGGCAATCATTTCCTTGGTGGTGGTTTTGCCGACGCTTCCCGTAATGCCGATAGCCTTGATGGCAAACAACCCCCGGTAAAAAGCGGCGATATCCTGCAGGGCATCCTGGGTATCGGCCACCCGGATGCAGGGATAATCCCCTTCCAGCGGCCGGCTGGACAGGCATACCAGCGCACCGGTTTCAAAGGCTGCGGGGATAAAATCGTGCCCATCAAAGCGTTCACCCCGGATGGGGATAAACAAATTTCCCGCACTTACCTTGCGGTTATCGATGGCAATGCCCGAGATGGGGCTGGAAAGCATATCCTGCGGCCCCAAAAACGTGCCGCCGCATGCGGATACAACCTGCTGGACGGTCATCGGCTTCATGCGCTCAGCCCCCGTATTTTTTCATCGAAAGCGCCACGATGCGCTGGCAAAGCTGGTTATACCCGATGCCCACGGCCGCAGCCTCCTGCGGCAGCAAGCTGGTCGGCGTCATGCCGGGCAGGGTATTGGCCTCCAGGCAATAGAGCCGGCCGGTGGTTTCCTCCAAAATAAAATCCACCCGGGCATAGACCGACAGCCCAAGGGCCTCCCACACCTGCACGGCCATTTCCTGCATATCGCGCGTTTTGCCCGCCTCCAGCTGGGCGGGGCAGATTTCCTGCGTCCAGCCCTTTTGGTATTTATGGGCATAATCGTAAAAGCCCTCCCGCGGGATAATCTCGATGGGGGGCAGCGGCTGCCCATCCAGCAGGCCAAGGGAAAATTCCCGCCCGCGGATATACTGCTCTACAACAATTTCTTTTTCATAGGTAAAGCCCTGCTCCAGCGCGCGCATCAGCTCCTCCACATTGGCAACGATGCTGACCCCGATGCTGGAGCCCCCGCTGCAGGGTTTGACCACCAGCGGAAAGCCCATTTCTTCCGCCCGGGCGATACCATCGCCCTGTTTTAGCGTGATCCCGCCCGGCACGCGGATGCCGGCTTTGGCCATAACGCCCTTGGCCAGGCCCTTGTGCATGGCCAGCGCGCTGCCCAGATACCCCGTGCCGGTATAACGGATGCCCAGCACATCAAACAGCGCCTGCATACGGCCGTTTTCGCCGTCCTCGCCATGCAGGCCCATGTATACAATATCCGCCGCCCGGCAAATTTCCAGCACGCCCGGGCCGATATTGCCCATTCCGTCGGCCGGGCGGGAGGCACGAATTTTATCCAGATCCGGCTCCTGCGCATCAATAACAGCCTGCCCAATATCGGCAAGCTGCTCAAAGGCTGCCGCCGGATCTACCGGCGGATTTTCCATACCCATAAACGAATCGACAAGCACCGCGCGGTGCCCGGCTTCCCGGAGCGCCCGGCAAACCATGGCGCCCGAGGATAAAGAAACCGCGCGTTCCGTGCTGATGCCGCCCGATAATACCACAATGTTCATGCTCATGCCCCCGCATCCGTGATGGTTTGATTATACCATATTCCATGGCCACAGCATGCCATCGATAGGGATTTCCCCATTTTACGCCCCGCTTTTCACGCCATTTTAACGCAGTGCCCCTCCCCGCGCCCCAATCCGCCATACCGGGCCCCGGCCGCGCCGTATCCGGGAAAAAGCGCCTAACCGCTACAGATATATGGGCTGCCCGATCTTCTGGTTCGCCCGGGCACAAAACTTTTGATGCGTTTGCCGTTTGGCTGCAGGCTATCCTCCGTTATAAGGCCGGCGCAGCACCAAACCGGCGCAGCATGGCAGCCAACCGGCTTGCCCGGGCATAAATACTCCTGTATAATGGGAAATATTATTCCACCGCGGCCCTTTGCACATTGAACAAACGGTGGGAATAGCAAAGAACAGGGGGAATCAAGGATGGACAGGATTTTTAACTTTTCTGCCGGGCCTTCCATGCTGCCGCTGCCGGTTTTGGAAAAAGCCCAACGCGATCTTATAAACTATCATGGCTCGGGCATGAGCGTTATGGAAATGAGCCACCGCTCCCCTGTATATGAAGAGATTATTGCACGCGCCGAGGCCACCCTGCGGGATATCATGGATATTCCAAAGGAATGGGCGGTGCTGTTTTTGCAGGGCGGCGCATCGACACAGTTTGCCATGGTGCCGCTTAACCTGATGCCCCAGGGCGGCAGCGCCGATTATGCACAAACCGGCATGTTTGCCGCCAAAGCCGCGCAGGAAGCCGCCAAATTTGGCACCATCAACATCATCTCGTCCTCAAAAGCCGATAACTATACCCACATTCCCGCCATCGGCCCCCGGGATGTTACGCCCGGTGCCTCTTATGTGCATATCACCACCAACAACACCATCTTTGGCACCACCTATCCCACCCTGCCCGAAACCGGCGGCGTACCGCTGGTGGCCGATATGTCCTCCAACATTTTGGGGCAGGTATATGATGTGCGCAAATTTGGCCTGATCTATGCCGGGGCACAAAAAAACATGGGGCCTGCGGGGCTGACGGTTGTTATCATCCGCCGCGATTTACTGGGCCACGCCCAGCCCATCTGCCCCACGATGCTGGATTATAAAACCCATGCGGACAGCCAGTCCATGTATAATACGCCGCCGTGCTGGTCCATCTACGTGGCGGGGCTGGTTTTTGAGTGGATCAAAGAAATGGGCGGCGTTGCCGCCATCGAAAAGCAAAACCGCGAAAAAGCGGCGCTTTTGTATGATGTGCTGGACCAATCCAATCTGTTTACAGCAGCGGCCCGCCGCGATTGCCGCTCCATCATGAACGTTACCTTTACCCTGCCCTCGCAGCAGTTGACGGATGCTTTCTTAAAGGAAGCCAAGGCGGCCGGGCTGGTCAACCTCAAGGGCCATCGCGCCGTTGGCGGCATCCGCGCCAGCATCTACAACGCCATGCCGGTGGAAGGCGTGCAGGCGCTTGCCGCGCTGATGCAACGCTTTGAAGCCCGGCACGCATAAGGGGAAAGCGATATGTATAAGGTACAAACACTCAACGCCATCTCGCCCATCATCCGCAGCCAGCTGCCCGATACGGGCTACGCCATCGGCTCGGATATCGCCGGTGCCGATGCCATTTTGGTGCGTTCTGCGGATATGCACAGCCTGGAGCTGGGGCCCAGCCTGCTGGCCATTGGCCGGGCGGGCGCAGGCGTTAACAACATCCCGGTGGACCGTTGCAGCCGGCAAGGCATCGTGGTGTTCAACACCCCCGGCGCCAACGCCAACGCCGTGCGTGAGCTTGTCATCTGCGGCATGCTGCTGTCCTGCCGCAAGGTGCTGGAGGGCGCCCGATGGGCGGAAACCTTAAAGGGCAAGGGGGCGGAGGTTGCCAAGCTGGTGGAAAAAGGCAAATCCCAGTTTGTCGGGCCAGAGCTGAAAGGAAAAAAGCTGGGCATTGTTGGCCTGGGGGCCATCGGTGTGCTGGTGGCCAATGCCGCGCGCGGCCTGGATATGGATGTGATGGGATATGATCCGTACATTTCCGTTGAAGCGGCCTGGGGATTGACGCGCTCCGTCACCCGCACCACCGATCTACACGAGCTTTTATCTTGCTGCGATTATATTTCCCTGCACCTTCCGCTAAACGATACCACCCGCGCCATGATCGATGACGAGGCGCTGGCCGCCATGCCACGGGGCGCGGTGCTGCTTAACTTTTCCCGGGGGGAGCTGGTTGATTCCGCCGCCGTGATTGCGGCGCTGGACAACGGCCATCTGCGCCACTATGTAACCGATTTCCCAAATGACGATGTTTTGTGCCATGAAGGCGTTATCGCCCTGCCCCACCTGGGTGCTTCCACCCCGGAATCGGAGGAAAACTGCGCCGAGATGGCGGCGCGCCAGCTGCGCCAATACCTGGAAACCGGGGCCATCCATAATGCCGTCAACCTGCCCGCATGCGAGATGGCGCCCTCTGCCCCGCACCGGCTGGCCATCATTCACCAAAATATTGCCAACATGGTGGGGCAGATCACCTCCATCATCGCGCGCGATAACATCAACATCGAAAACATGATAAACAAAAGCCGGGGCAGCTATGCCTACACCCTGCTGGATTTATCCGAGGGGCCCTCGGCCGGTTGCCTGGAGCATATCCGCGCCATCGACGGCATCTGCCGGGTGCGCGTGGTCTACTAACGGCGCGGCCACGGGTTAAAATACGCTTTTACAAGCAGCGCCTGCCCGGCAAACGGCGGGCGCTGTTGGTTTATGCCGCAGGCAGCCATGTATACAAAAGATATCGTTTGCTGATGGGGACTGTTTTTGCCCCACCTTGGCCCGCCCCATCCATCTTCCCACAAAAAAGGCTTCCCCCAAGCGGGGAAGCCCTTTTAATGCCGGCTGCACCTGTAAAGGCCGCTTGCCGTCAGCGGATGGCACGGCATTCCATATAAAAGCGCTTATCATCGGCCTCGCCCATGGAAAAAGTTTTAAGCTGCAGCGGGCCGTTGGCGTTGACTTCGGTAAAAAGCGCGCTTTTATCCAGCGGCGCGATCAAAAGCCCCAGGCAATTTGGCCCCGCTGCCAGCTGGCGGGCGGCATCATCGCCATGGACATAATCCACACGCATATCCGGATGACGGGCCAATAAGGTTTCCACCGCCGGCTGAAGCAGCGTCAGCGGTAAGCCGGCCCCCGGCCGTTCAAAGCATAAAATGCCCTTTCCATGGCAGGAAATGGTTTGTACGCTGTGGCCCAGGCCACCGCAGGTGTTGACCTGGCACCCCATATCCCGCAAAATGGCGGCCAACTCGTCCAGCGCCTGCCCGCCATCTATGCCAAAGAGCACGCGGTGGATGGGATGGAAAACAAGCGCGGGATCGTGCAGGTTGACGATTTCCACCAAACAATAGCGCGCGGGATGCCCCAGGCATTGGTCGGGCGTCAGGCCCGCCTTGACTTGCTGCCAGTATACCTTGGCCGTAGCCAGCGAGTGGTTACCATCGCCCACGGCAAACAGGATGGGGTGCTCCCCAACAGCCAGCGCGGCCAGGTTGTCCCGCAGGGCAGGGTACGCACCAGGCGGCACGCGCCACCCGGTAATATGGCCGCCGTGCTGCATTAAATTAATATCATACAGCGGCGTGCTTCCCGCCACCGATCGGGCCAGCGGGCCCAATACGCCATCGTGCGGATCATCGATCAGCAGCATGACATGGGGCAGCTCCAGCTCCGCCCGGCTGCGAATGGCCACGCGGGGCGGCAGGCGTTCGGCAATGGTGCGCTCCGTCGCCCGGATCAGGCTGTGGCTATCGGGCGAAAAATCATATTGCTCCAAATCGATGGCGGCAACCAGGCCGGTGCGCACCCCGGCCGATACCTGGCGCCGGACAAGCACCATGCCCTCCATCCCCGGGGCAAAAACACCCTTTTGCCGGTACTCCGCCATGTTATCCAGCACCGCCTGCTGGCGCGCCTTTTCATCGGGCGCACCCAAATAAACCTCCGGCAGCATCAGATGCAGGGTAGAGGGGACATTGCCCACTATCTGTTCCACCTGCTGCCAGTAGCCCGGCTGGGAGGTATATTGATCGCACGCCACCACGGCCCATTTGGCCAGATCGACGCCTTTAGCCGGCAGCAAAATGGTTGCGGGCGACAGGCCCAGCGCATCCCAGGTATCATTCAATGGTATCATCCTTTCCCGGCGCGGCATGGCTACAGCCCGGCCTGTGCTGCCAGATCTTTCAGATAAGCCACGGCGGGCGGCAGCTGCACAGCCAAATCTGCCGAGCCCCCTTCGATGCTAAGCCGGCCGGTATAGCCAATACCCGCAAGGGCTGCAAAAAAGCCGGTATAATCATGCCCATACTCGGGCAAGGGCACCCGGCGCCCGTTGGGATCGGCAATATGGGCATGCGACAGACGGCATCCGGCCAGGGCAATGCCGCCAAAGCCTTCCTTATTTTCCGCAATGTGATAGTAATCGGCCATAACCGCCGTGCCCGGGGCGCCGGCCTGCTGCTCGATGCGGCAAGCCTCCTCCACGGTGACCACCAGGTTGCATTCCTGCCTGCGCAGCGGCTCCATCGCCAGCACAATGCCGTTGCGCTTTGCGATCGGGCCTGCCGCCCGCAAAAAGCCGATCACCTGCTGCCAGGCCCTGTCCGGCGAAAAGCCCTCGGGCACATTGCGCGCGCCGGAGCTGCCAAAGGCCACCACGCGCGCCCCCAGCCGCCGTGCCCGCTCCATGCCGGTGGCAACAAAGGCAAGCGCGCCTTCCATATCCGCATCCGGGCCGGTCAGGCGCAGGGTGGACGGCAAAAACAGGTTCATCGCAGCCACACACGCGCCCGCCTTTTCAATCGCCAGGGCCAAAGCCTCAAACGCCCCATTTTCCATGGCGGCAACGGTGCAAAAAGGCAGTTCGATATAATCCGCGGCGCCGGCGGCTATTTGCCATTGCTCCGGCGCAACACAAACACCAATTTTCATGGTTTTCCCCCTATTCCCCGTAGGCCCCGGCAACCGGCGGCCAGCTGCGGCGTTTTTCCAGACAATCCCATTCCACGGCGGCCAGCATACTGGGGCAGATGGCCTTATCCCGCTTGTCCGGCTTAAGGCGCAGATCGCCTTTTGGGGCATCCATAAACCAATCGGGTGCGACACCCTCCTCAATATTACCATATACCACGGCCTGCTGGGACAAGATGCGGCCATATACCAGGTTATTGCGGATGCTGACGCCGCGCGCGCTATCCGGGTGCGTCTGCACGATGCCGCGCGCGCACGCTCCGCAGGCGCACACCGTATTATGCGCAATATCCACCCCGTTAACGTGCGCAAATTCGATGGGGATAAATTCCGCCCCGGCAATGGTATTGTTGCGGATGATGCCATCGGTCATATGGATATCCAGGCCAAACTGGCTGGGGGAAGGGTTGCCAAAGCAAATTCCCCTGTCGCAGCCCACGATATGGTTGCGCTCGGCCAGCACATGGCGGGAATTGACCCAGATAAAGATGGCCCCCCGGCCGCCGCCATTTTTGCCGCGGATATTTTTAAACGTGTTATCGGAAATAACGGCGCCGTTTAGGCCCATCATATCGATACCGGCGATATAATCGCCATCTAATTCGGGGTTGTGATCCTCCGCCACGGGGACGAGGGTATTTTCAAAATGGTTGTGGTGGATAAACACCCCGGGCACCCCGCGCTCCATATTGACCGGGAAGGAGCCCTTTATCATGCGCTGGCCAATGTTCAAAAAGCGGCAGTATTCCACCGTCAGATTGGCCATGCCATCGCTGCCTTCCACCTTGACGCCATGGCAGTTGGCGTTTTGCAGCGTCAGGGCGCGCACGGTAATATGCTGGCACGGGCCGGACAGCATAATCAACTCATCCTGGCGGCCGTCTTCGCCGCGATGGAAGCCGCCGCCTTCCAAAACAACATCCTCCGCCCGGCCGGTCAGGCTGGTCAGCACCACATGGCTCAGCCCCTGAAAATGGATGGGGCGATGCAGGCGGTAATGCCCCGGCGCAATGGCAATGCAGCTGCCCGGAACACAAATTTCCAACCCCCGATGGATGCCCTCTTCATCCCTGGCAACATACGTAAGGGGCGAATAGGATTTTCCCATAACCCTCCTCCTTCCTGGTATCCAAATGCTCTCTGCCTTTATTGTATCATCTGCCGGCGCCAAAAGCTGCCCAAACGGCAAAATATTCTTTCTGTTCCTTATTTTACCCGCGCCCCCTTTGCCATTAAAACAAGCGGCCCCTGTTCTTGACAGCGCCTATGCCATCCCGTATGCTACGCTTATTCGAGTATCCATGCCCCATGTCCCTATCCGCCGCATGCTGCCATTTTGCACAAAAACCCGCTGCACCATGGAAGGCATGCCGGGATATGCCCTGTTTAAAGGAGCCATCATGACTGAGCTTTACGATAACCTGCGCGCCTTGGCGGCGCATGATGTAAAAAAGATGGTCATCAGCAAACCGGCCACCCCATCGGCGCCCTATGTAAAAATCGTTATCGAGCGCCGGGCGGACTATTATCAGGCCGCCCAGTATACCCACACCCAGGTGTACCACATAAACATGTCGCCCGATCACCTTGCCGCCTACCTGCTGGAAACCGTACCCGGGCAGTACCTGCAAATAAACGCATGGGACCCTGCGCAAGAGCACATGCTTTTAATCAGCAAAAAAGGCAAGGTTACCTGCAAACAAAGAAAGCTGGCCGCGCCCATCGCCCCTGTTTCCGGCCAGCACAACCGGCAAAAACGCTATCTGCTGGAGGAAGGCGCCCCCATCGCCCCGCTGGTGGATATGGGCATCTTTACGCCGGAGGGCAAAATCATCCGGGCGATGTATGATAAATTTAAGCAGATCAACCGTTTTCTGGAGATGGTGGACGATTGCCTGCGTGGCTATACCGGCAATAGCCTGCGCATCATCGACTTTGGCTGCGGCAAATCCTACCTGACATTTGTGCTGTACCATTATTTTACGGCCATCAAGCACATGGATGTGGAAATGATCGGCCTGGATCTAAAGGAAGAGGTTATTGCCCGCTGCAACGCTGCCGCACAGGCATATGGTTATGAGCATTTGCATTTTGAGCTTGGCGATATCAACGGTTACCGCGCGCCCTTCGATGTGGACATGGTTGTCACGCTCCACGCCTGCGATACCGCAACAGATCATGCCTTATATAACGCCATTTGCTGGGGGGCCCGCTTTATTTTATCGGTTCCCTGCTGCCAGCACGAGGTTAACGCCGCCATCCACACCCAATCCTTGGGCTTAATGACGCGCTACGGCATTATACAGGAACGCTTTTCCGCCCTGGCCACCGACGCCCTGCGCGCCAACCTGCTGGCCTGCTGCGGCTACAAAACGCAGCTGCTGGAATTTATCAACATGGCGCACACACCCAAAAACCTTTTGATCCGGGCGGTCAAAAAACCGGCAGCGCCGATTAAAACGCCCCACCCGCAGCTGGAAGAGGCCCTTAGCTTTATGCGGGAATTTCATGTTCAGCCAACCCTGTACCGGCTGCTGGCGCAATCCGGGCGGCTGGGGGATGCGCCCCTTTCCTGGGATGGCACGCCCGACGCATCCACGGGCGGCTAGGTTTTTGAAACCGTTTGTGCAGGTTTTCATTCGTTTTTATGTTGGTTTAAGCGAATATTATCTTGACAGCGCATCCGTCCAACCTTATGCTAACCTTATCTTATCCACGGGCAAAGGGCGATAACAGCCCCTTGGCCGCAGGTTTTAAGGAGGTTACCGATGAAAAACAACCGCTATCGCACCTGGTTATGGGGAACTTATTTCCTGCTGGCCGCAGTGCTGGTCATCGCCAGCCAGTTTGGTTCTTTTGCGCAGGTAGGCTTCTGGACCTTGCTGGCCACCGTGCTGCTGGTTGCCCTGTTTATTCAAAGCATTTTGGACATGCAGGCCTTTGGCATGCTGATCTCGCTTGCCGTATTGTACATGATCTACCAAAAGCCCCTTCATTTCCATTATATCAACCCCTGGTTGCTGCTGCTGGCAGCGGCGCTTGCCGGCATTGGCCTGAACATTCTGCTGCACCCCCGCTGCAAATGGAAAAAAGTAAAACAGGTGCACAATGGCACCGTCCGCCCGCCCATGAAAGCCGAGGAGGGCGGGGATGATAACCACCCATATGCCCGCGTTTCCTTTAACCAGGCCGACCGGCATCTGACGGCGGACAACCTGGAGGAAGGGCAGTTTTCCGCCTCCTTCGGCCAGCTTCAGGTATATTGTAATCAGGTTTCCTTAAGCCCCAACGGCGCCAATCTTTACCTGGAATGCAGCTTTGGCAACATGATTTTATATCTTCCTGCCGGCTGGCGCGTGGTGGACCAGATCAGCACGGCTTTTGGCTCCGTCAAGATGGGCAGCCGTGCCGCCCAGCCCGAAGGGGATGCACCGCAGGTTACCCTGCACGGCAGCGTTCACTTTGGGGAGATCGAGGTTAGGTTTGTCGAGTAACCCCGCCCCCTGCCGGAAAAATTGCCCGGTATCGGCATAGCCCCAAACCGCCTATCGGTTTTAACCCCGGCGGGCCGGCCGCCAAACTTCCGGCATATCGCTTTACGCCGCAACGGCATGCAAGCCTGCATAGCCCTTGCGGCGTTTCCTTATAGCGCCACACACGGCAGGCCAGCCATACCGGCGTCCCCTGGCAGTGCCGTTATTTGGCCAAACCGCTTGCCGGCAAACGCCTCCGTTGTAGACGATGGCTATCGTTTATCGGGCATCAAAAAAGCACCCGGCAAGCGGGTGCTTTTTGGGCTAAAGGTTTAGTTGGTAGCCTGGGCGGCAAAGGTTTGCCTGGTCTGCTCGATCTTGGTTTGCTCCGCCGCGGGCGTGGGATACATGCCGCGGGCATGCATGGCGTTGAATACCTCAAACTGCAGATCGTGCTCTTCATTTAACAGGCTCATCAGCACATTCCGCAGTTCCGGGTGCGCACATTCATTTGCGCAGGTATTATACAGTTTGGTAGCTTCCTTTTCCGCATGAAGGGCATCGGTCAAAATTTCCTTATCGCCAAAGCAGGCATTGTTTTGCATAGGTTTTCCTCCTTAGTTTAGCTGCTGGAACAGCCGGTTATAGTGGCTTTGATGGATGGCCACAATGCCCTGCAGGCGGCCCTTGATATCGGCATCGGTCGCCATGTCGGACAGCAGCTGGAACTTTTTGATTAAAAGCCCCTCGCTATCGAGCATATCATGCAGGCCGGCCAATTCTTTTTCGGATAGATCACGCATACGAAAACCTCCTTTATTGGTTTGAGGTTATCATGCCCCGCGCAAAGCCCGCTCATACAAAGGCTGCATGGCCAATAATCCTTGCGCAGCCGATCAAAGGGCAAAAATGTATAGCTTTTAAAACGCGCAGCCATGCTGCATGAAGCATGGCAACGCAAAGCTCATGCGGGGCACGGCAGAAAGCCCATGGCAAAAAATATCGAAAAAATTTTTCTGTTTTGCATTTTGCGTTTTACAGACCACCATAGCATATGCTATAGTATAGATAGATATATAGCCCTATCCATTGAAAAAGCTCCTATTGCCTGCATATACCGAGGGAGGGCTATCGATCAAGGTTGGTTTTGGTTGCCATATCACCGCTGCCTGCCCAAAGCAAAACCCAAGCATGTAACCGTTGTCCATGGCGCAACCTATTGTGGCGATATCCACCCACACCCCAAGTAGAATCAACTTTGAAGCATGCCAAACAGCAGTTTTCCTCTGAGGCAAGGAGGTTCTACCATGAAATGTAAAATAGTACTGTTCCTTCTTTCCGGCTCGCTCATTCTATGTGGCGCTTTTGGCGGCGCCGTCTTCGCCCTGGCCCAAGGGGAGGATGATATCGATCTTAACCGCACGGCGGCATTGGCCACCCAGGCCGCCCAGCCCACCGTTGAAGCCTTTGCCACCTTCCAGCGGCCTTTGGCTGCAAACCAGAAGTGGGTTTCCTTTCAAGGGAAGCGTGTATTGGTAGAATATGAAAGCAGCGATAACCGCACCCGGTTTCCTTTAAAAAGCGATGCCGATCGCTACGATGCTTTTGATTGTTACATCGATAAGGATAACCCGGAACGTCATTTTTTGTTTTTATACCAAACCGATATTTTATGCGGATACGCCGATTTTTCTGTTTCCTCTGACCCTTCCCCCAATAACAGCCGTATCTCTCACAAGCAGGCGGCACAGATCGCCAAGGATTTTATCGACCAAACCCTGGAGGATACAACGGGTTATGTGTATGAAAAGGTAGAGCCTTCCGCCATGGGGGATTCCCTGCTGGTTTCGTTCTATCGTTCGCTTGATGGAATCAAAACCGATGATGTTGCCTATGTTTCTTTGCGATTAGACGGCAGCGTGGAAATGATGACCGCCTACCATTACGGCAGGTATGATGCCGCCATCGCCCAAGGCAAGCCAGTAAACCCCGCCTCTGCACGCCAAAAAATCGCTTCCGCCATGGAGGAACTGGGCCGGATCGATTTAACGGTAAAGGATGAATTTATTACCTATACCTCCCAGGGGGAATTGGCATTGGCCCAGCTTATCACCTTTACAGGCTATACGCCTGCCGGGGTTGATTACCATGCCATGTGCCAGGTAACCGTTGGGTTGGATAGCGGTGCTTACGAAGTGATGGATTAACCAGGCATACGCTTACAAGCGGCCCCCTGCGCGCTGCCTGATTACCCGGCACCGCATCCCTATCAAACAGCAGCAAACCGGCTGCTTTGCTGCGGATTGCACGCCCCTCAGCCCTTGGCTGGGGGGCATCCTTTTTCCCCTCAGCCCCCGGGCGATTGCTGACCGTCGCGGGTACCCGTTGTCCATCTTGGCGCGTTTTCTGCTTTGACCTTTTATCCGGCAGGGTTATAGAATTTTCCCGCTTGTTACGCTGCCTGTAATCAAAAAGCCGGCGCCCATTGGCGCCGGCTTTTCCGTATACCTTGTTAGATTAGGCTTTATTTGGCCTCCGGCGCCACATCCCCCGCCGGGCGCGCCGTATCATCGGCATTGGGCCCGCGCATGCGGCCCAGCTGGCGCTGCATCATAACCAGATGATAATAGATGCCCTTTTGGCGCAGCAGCTCGTCATGCGGGCCCATTTCCGCAATGCGGCCCTTATCCAGCACCACAAGCCGGTTGGCGTTTTTCAGGGTGGACAGGCGGTGGGCAATGGCAAACACCGTGCGCCCCTTCATCAGCTGTTGCAGGGCATCCTGAATCAGCTTTTCGGTTTCCGTATCCAGCGAAGCCGTTGCCTCATCCAAAATCAGGATGCGCGGGTTGTGCAGAATGGCGCGCGCAATGGCCACGCGCTGGCGCTCCCCGCCGGACAGCTTCTGCCCGTTTTCGCCCACGATGGTATCATAGCCATCGGGGAACTTGGTAATAAAATCGTGTGCGTTGGCGATTTTTGCCGCCCGAATGACTTCCTCCGGCGTAGCGTCCGGCTTGGCGTAGCGGATATTTTCAAAGATAGAACCGGCAAACAGGAAGTTTTCCTGCAATACCACGCCGATCTGGCGGCGCAGGTCGTCCATGGCCAGGTTGCGGATATCCACACCGTCGATGGTAAGCTGCCCCTCCTGCACATCATACAGGCGAAGCACCAGGTTGGTCAGCGTCGATTTGCCGCTGCCGGATGCGCCCACCAGGCCGATGATCTCGCCGGGCTGCACCTCCAGCGAAACATCGTGAAGCACGGGCTCATATGCCTCGTACCCAAAGGTAACGTGATCAAAGACGACGTGGCCTTTAATCTCCCCATGCTCCGGGGATTGGATATCGGCAATTTCCGGCTCCTCATCCAGCACCTCGTAGACGCGCTCGGCGCTGGTCATGGTCTGCGCAAACCAGCGCGGAATGTTGGTCAGGTAATTGAGCGGCCCAAACAGCATGCCTGCATAGGTGGAATACTGCACCAGCTGGCCCACGGACATCTGCTCGCCCAGCACCAACACGCTGCCATAGTACATAACAAAAAAGTTGCCCAGGCCCATCAGCAGGCCGACCAGGGGATAAAGCGTATTAAACATGCGCTCGTTCCGCTTGGTTTTATCGGCCATGCGGCGGCAGGCGATGGCATAACGCCCAACCTCCTGCTGCTCCTTACCAAAGCTTTTAACCACCCGTATGCCGGACAGGATATCCTGCAAAAGGGAATTGGCCTTATCCGACAGGCGCCACTGGGCATGGTACATGCGGTGCGTGCGCTTGTTAAACAGGCGCAGAATGCCAACCGAAACGGGCACCGGGATGATAACCAGGATGGCAAAGCGCCAATCAAACGTAAACAGGATAACCACCAGGGCAATCAGCATGATTACGGTGTTCAGCACCATGGGCATCTGCTGTTCGATAAAGTTTTTAATGCGGTTGGTATCCCCCGTGATGCGGTTCATCAAATCGCCCGTGCGGTGGGTGTTCATATAGCCCAGGCTCATCGCCTGTATTTTGGTGTAGACCATCGTACGCAAATCGCCCGATAAACGCGCGCCCAGGCGCACCATCATGCGACCACGGAAAATATTGATGATGGTGCCCGCCAGCGTCATGCTAAACATCAATCCGCACAATCCGGCCAGCAGCGCCATGGAACCCGTGCGCGGTACCAGCAAATTATCCACCATATAACGCGAAACATAGGGCGATAAAAGCGATACCACATTGCCCAGCATCATCAGAAAAACCGCAAGCAGCAGCACGCCCCAATACGGCTTGGACAGGGACATGAGTTTTTTCAGCATCTTGCCCCTATCGATACAGCTGGGGCAAATGCGCATGTTGCGCGGCAGCATGCGGCCGCATTTGGGGCAGCGCCTGTCCTCCAGCTTGCTGTCCGGCGGGGGCGGCAGCTTTTGGATGCGGCGGGTGACCACGCGCGCCAGCTGCATATAACGGGGCACCTGGTACATGGAAAAGCGCCCGAACAGCACCGGCTCGCCTGCTTTGTTCTGCCCCTCAAAGATGCCGTTGCCGATCATGGCGCGGGCATTGATCTGGGTAAAATCGGCCAAGTCAAAAGCGCTCTCCAGCGCGCCTTCCCATATGCGCAGAATGCGTGTGGGTGTGACGGCGATCACGCCCTGGCCCAGCTTACCATCCACACCGATATCGCATGGCAGGCATTCAAGAAGCGCCTCGCCCGCCAGCGCGGCATCCAGCGCCTGTTTCTGGCTTTCGGGCGGCGTCTGCAATAAATTCATGTTACACCTCAAACCCTGTTACAGGAACAATTCCAGTTTCTTAACATCCTTGGGATCAAGCTTGGTCAGGTCCTCAATCTCGAAGCGGTTGCCATCGACATCGATAACCACCACCTGGTTTTGCGTGATGTGCACGATGGAGCCGTGGCCGTTGCGCGATGTAAAGCGGCAGGGGCCGGCCGTTGTGGTCACATCCCAGTAGACATAGCCAAACTCTTCCTTGGCCTGCCGGATGGACGTAATGCGCGGGGAAAAATAGCGCAGCTCGATCTGATCCAGGATCATTTCCTGTTCTTCCTTGGAAAAATCGATCAGCGCACGGATCATGCCCAGCTCGTTCATATCGATATCGCGCACGGAGATAAACTCGTCCCGATAGGTGTAGGGAAAAGCACGGTAAAAAAGCACGCGCGGGTACCACTTATCCCCCCGCTTCATGCTGACAAAGCCGCCCTCCGTCCGGGCAAAGCTTGTATCCTGCCGCGTGACGTAATCGATGGTGGCAAACGAGCCCATGCTGTCCAGCGCGGTGCTGCCGGTTGTCTGATTTACTTCCTTAGCCAAGGTTCTCCACCCCTTTTAAGCGCAAAGCCACGCTTTGCTGTTGTACCAGTTTGAAATAAGTGCCCTTCTTGCGGATAAGCTCCACATGCGTGCCCGATTCCACGATTTTGCCATCCTCCACCACCACCAAGCTGTCGGCATTGCGCAGCGTGGACAGGCGGTGGGCGATGGAAATGACCGTACGCCCAACGGACAGCGCCTCGATGGCTTCCTGAATGGCTTTCTCGGTTGCCGTATCCACGGCGGAGGTTGCCTCGTCCAGAATGAGGATGCGTGGGTTATGCAAAATGGCGCGGGCGATGGAAACGCGCTGGCGTTCGCCGCCCGACAGATCGCGCCCGCCATGGCCCACCATGGTATCGTACCCCTCGGGCAAGCGCATGATAAAATCGTGTGCGCCAGCCGTGCGCGCCGCACGGACAATATCCTCGCGCGTGCAATCGGGGTGTGCATAGGCGA
The DNA here is from genome assembly GCA_029006015.1 of bacterium. Classification (GTDB taxonomy): domain Bacteria; phylum Bacillota; class Clostridia; order Christensenellales; family SUG1161; genus SUG1161. The sequence goes on along the minus strand of JAQXFY010000066.1, from coordinate 23,706 downwards.
TATTTTCGGCTATCGTGCCGCGGAAAATAAAGGTTTCCTGGGATACCACGCCGATCTGGCCGCGCAGGTGTTCCGGCTTGATATCGCGCACATCGATGCCATCGATGGACACGCTGCCCGAATCGACATCATACAGGCGCTGGAGCACGTTTATCAGCGTGGTTTTGCCCGCGCCCGAACGCCCCACGATGCCCAGCATATGCCCGGCTTCCACATGCAGGGAGATATCCTTTAAAATGGGCTTGCCCTGCTCGTAGGAGAAGGTGACATCCTTAAAGGTAACCTCGCCCTTCATGTCCTCCAACGGCTTGGGATTGGCGGGATAAGGCACCTCGCTATCGGCATCGATCACCTCGTACATGCGCTGGGCGGCGTTCATGCAATAACTCCACCAGGCGGGGATATCGCACAACGATTCCAGCGGGGCGATCATCATGCCAAAAAGCGAAGCAAACGTCACCAGCTGGCCATAGGTAAAGGAGGAGCCGGGCTTGATAATCATGGCGCCGCCAACAAACCAGATGACCACACTGGAAAACTGGATCAGCAGGTTAAAGAACGGATAGGCCGTGCGCAGCGTGTTGCCCAGCTGAATATCCATGTTCAGCAGCGCACGGTTGCGCCCGGTAAAACGCTTAACCTCGCGCTCCTCCCGCCCGAAAGCCTTGACCACGCGCGTACCGCGCAGGGTATCGTTTATCAGGTTATTTAAGGAGGAGTTGCGCCGGTAGCGCTTGTAATACAGCCTGTCCAGCACGGGATAAAGCTTTCTTAAAAAGAAGTAAGCAATGGGCACCGGCACGATGGCGCACAACGCCAGCTGCCAGTTGTTTAAAAAGGCAATGATAACCACGCCGATAAAGGTAACGCCGTTTACCAGCACCAGCGGCACGCCTTCATGGAAAAAATATTCGATTTCCACCGGGTCATCATTGACGCGGGTCATCAGGCGGCCGGTCTGCTGGCGGCTGAAAAACGCCAGCGACAGGCGCTGCATGGCGCCAAAGATCTGAACCCTTAAATCATACGCGATATCGCTGACCAGCCCCGCGTTCAGGCGGCCATAGGCGATATTAAGCGCCACACTCAGCGCCCGCGCCAGGAACATAACCAGGATAAGCTGCCATACCATGCCATAATATTTGCCCCCCTGCGTCAGCACCTCGTCAAACAGGATGCGCCCGCTGAGGATGGGGGAAAGCAGGCCCAGGCAGGCTGTGGCTACCATACATAACACCACAAGGCCAACCCGCCATTTATACCGGGGCAGCTGCGACAGCAGCCGCATAAACACGTTGCGGTTATCCACGCAGCGGGGGCAGATCTGCCGCCCTTCCTGCGGGTAAGGCAGGCCGCACTTGGGGCAGCAGCGCTTGCGGTCATGCCGGGCAAAATCTTCATCCGTCAGGGTTTTACCGTCTTTAAGCTTGCCCACCAACTGGACATAGCGGTGCAACACGCCGCGCCGGTGGTTGGTAAACATGCACACCACTTTGCCCTCGCCCCGGCTTTGCTGGAGGGCGATCATTCCGCCGGACACGGCATCGATCATTTCCATTTTTTCAAAGCTTTCCAGCGGATAGCTTTCAAAGTTTTTTTCTTCAAACGCCATGGGCTCCTGCTCCGGGCGCTCGGGCTCCGGCACGGGTTTGCCCTGGGCCTTGAGGCGTTTTTCCATGCGCAGCCGGCGGCGCAGCGCCTGCTTGGCCTTGCGCGTCATCCGCACGGCGGAGGAGCCAAAGACAAGCACCTTGCGCGCGGTATTGACGCCTTTTAGCACATGCAGCGCCTGCCCGGTCTGGAAAAGCACAACCTCGCCATATCCGCCATCGGCAAAGCGATCGGCCCGGGCGGCAAACAACACGCTGCCCCGCTCGATGCCATGCCCCTGCAACGCTTCCCAGGCAAAATCAGGAATATCCTCCAGCCGCGGGGAAGGCGCATTTTGTTTGATGGGTTCGTCCGTCATGATACACCTCAGCATCGTTTCGCTCGTTAATGACACAGTTTATTCCATTATTCAGTCATCCTGCCTATTATGACGGTTTTGGGCGTCACCGTCAAGAGAGTTTTCTCCAGCAACTCAAATTTTTCAACAAATACGGAAAATCCGCCCCATGCTTTTTTGTTTAATAAAACGGCTGGGCAGCCAGGCATCCTATTAAATAGGCAGCCACCCCGGTTGATCCGGCATGCCACTGTCCCCGCTGCCTTGACCGGCCCCCCTGGCCGACGTATAATAAGCCGCGTGTGGACATATTGCTTGGATGGTGCAGCCCACTCACGGAAGGAGACATATGGCCAATCAGCGTCCAAAAAAGAAATGGCTTTCCATTTTATATCTGGCACTTAATGTCATTGTCCTTCTGGTTATTGCCCTGACGGATGATTCCATTACCCAGATCTGGTCCGCATTGGCTTCCCTCAAGCCGCTTTGGCTGGTGATGTGCGGGCTGAGCATTCTGGCGTACCTGTTCTTTGGATGCGTCAGCTGCTATTTGTGCGCGCGCCCGCTATGCGGGGATACCATCGATTTTAAAAAGAGCCTGCGCATCGGTTTGATGGGGAAATATTATAATGCCATTACGCCCTTTGGCGGCGGCGGGCAGCCCTTTCAAATTTATTATATGCACCTGCAGGGGGCGGACAGTGCGGCCTCCGCAGCAGCGCTCATCCTTAAATATGTGATGTACGAGCTGGTGCTGGGTTTTTTCTGCATCATCGGCTTTATCTATTACGGCGGCCATCTGAAGGCGCAAAACCCGCTGCTGTTTTGGGCTGCGGTGTTGGGCTTTATCATCGCCGTTGGGCTGCCCCTTATCATCATTGCCCTTAGCCGGCGGGTGGATATGCTAAAGCGCCTGTGCTTATGGGCAGTGGGCCGGCTGGCCAAATGGCGCATCCTTAAGCATCCTGAAAACGCCATCACCAGCATTTCCACGGCATCTACCAACATGCAGCGCGCGCTTGATACCCTGAACAAGCAGCCCCGCATGCTGATTCCCCTTATTCTATCCTCCATCGGGGAAATGGCGGGCTACTACCTGGTGGTGGGCTGCTTATACCGCGCCTTTGGCCTGACGGAAATCGGCTGGGGCGAACTTACCGCCGCTGCCCTGCTTTTAAATCTGGCTACCAGTTATTTCCCAACCCCCGGCGCCTCCGGCGCATCGGAGGGGGCTTTTTCCATGATGTTTCGTTCCATTTTCCATGCAGCCGCCTTTTCCGCCATGCTGCTGTGGCGCTTTTTCACCTACTTTTTTGTTCTGACGGTTGGGGCGGTTATCGTCTTTACCGATGCTACCGTCGGCATCCGCGGGCGGGCCAAACCCATGGACGCCCTGCGCGATGCCCCGCTTGCCCTTTCGGATGATGATGTGGCCAAAGGTGATTGAGCGGTGCCATCCGGATATCGCCCTTCCCGGTATGGCTGCCATACCGGGATTTTGATTGCCAGGCCGGCCATCTTGCATCCGCAGGCAAAAATTCTTTGCCTCCATCTTGCAATGCGGGGGGAAATATGATATGATATTCCGCGTTGCAGGTTGCGGTCTGTTAGCGCAGTTGGTAGCGCACATCGTTCACATCGATGGGGTCACTGGTTCGAGTCCAGTACAGACCACCAAGTCGGAGCAAGCTTTACAAGGCTTGCTCCGATTTTTTATCGCAAGCCGCAGTGTTTGGCTTCCCTTTTACAAAAAATGCCCATTCAACAGGGCCTATCCTGCTGCGGCCGCCGCCTTTTATGGGGCACACCCACAACGCAGCATTTACCATCAACCGGCAGGGGGCTGAAAAATGGAAGCCAACATCACATACCGTTTCGCCCAGCGCCAGGATGCGGAACTGCTGATACAAATTTATAACGCCGCCTTCTATTGCGATTTTTTGCGGTATGGCCATTGCCCTGCTTACGGCAGAGGAAAAGCGCAAATGGAAGCTTCTATCCAGCGGTATCCCAAGGCCATCCTTTTGTATGAAGGAAAACCGGTAGGGGTGCTTTCAGCACAGGATCGGGGCAACGGCATGATTTATCTTGGCTGCTTATGCGTGCTGCCCGCCTATCAAGGCAAAGGCATCGGCACACAGGCCATAGCCAAGCTTGAGCAGCTTTACCCAAACTGGAGGCAGATCGAGCTGATTACACCGGCTGACAAGCAACAAAATCTGGATTTTTATATCAAAAAGTGTGGTTTCACCCTGGCAGGGCAGGAAAAAGACGGCCCTGTCTGCGTGGCAAAACTCATCAAACGCAAAACGGCGGAATGAACAGGCAGCAGGATATGGCATGCCCAATAGAAAAAGCGCTTTCTAAGGGGCCCCGTACAGGGCGGCCCCAGAGAAGCGCTTTTGTTGCGTATAAACGGGCTATGCGGGCATATATATGCCCTTTGCAAAAGCCATGCGCACCGCGCAGGCGCCATGGCCCTGCCTTGCGGCTTATGGCGTATCTTGCATATTACCTGCGCCAAATAAGCGATGCATCGATATGCCGGATATCCGGCGAGGCCGTCCTGCCCATGATGGATTTAAGCACGCCGGTCTGCCGGCGGATCCATTCGCAGGCCCCTTCCTTGCCGCCTTCCTTCAGGGAATTCAGCATGGCGGTTCCGGCGCAGGCCCCCGTCGCACCCAGGGCCAGGGCCTTGAAAACATCGTAGCCGGTAGCGATGCCGCTATCCGCAAAAACGGCAATATCCGGCCCGATGGCCTTGACGATCTCGGGCAGGATCATCAGCGGCGGCACAGCGTAATCCATGATGCCATGGTGGTGGGAAACAATAATGCCCTTGGCGCCCGCCTCCACACATTTGAGGGCATCGGTAACGCTAAGCACCCCTTTTACCACAAACGGCAGCCCGGCAGCGCTTGCAAACATCCGGATTTCTTCGGTGGTTTTGGGGCACATGGGCTCGCCCAGCACCACATCAAACTCGCCCTCAGAGCCAAAGGCATGGTCGATATCCATGCCCACGGCGATGGCGCCCACGCGCTTGGCATGCTCCAGCTTGCGCAGAATAATCTCATTATCCGCATAAGGCTTGACGATCTTGATCGCAGCCACGCCGGTATCGACAATGCGCTCCAGCTCTTCTTCCGGGCCCATGCCCACAAAATTAAGCGCATTGGCCATTTGTGCGCCCTTGGCCAACTCCACCATGCCATCCTTATGATAGCCAAAGTTGGAAAGGTGCGAGAAGGCCGCCGTGGCAATGGGGGTATCAAAGGTGCGGCCAAACAGCTCCATGCGGGTGGAGGGCATAACGGCATCGAGTTGGCGCATTTCGATCAAAAGCGAATCCGTATATTCGCGGGTGATGCGGGAAGAATCCCCGGGGCGTGTATTTTCCATGGCTGCATACCTCCCAAAAATTATTTTCAGGCACAAAAAGCGATCGACACAACGGTTGTTTATTCCATTATAGCAAAGCCAAAAACCTTAAATCAAGGAACTGTTCCCGGGAAAGTGCGGCCATAGGAAAACCGGCCCCGTTGGTACGGCATTTTCACTTTCCCTGGCTGCCGGCCATACAAGCTTTGTGCCAAACCGTGTTATAATACCCTATCCCAAGGGGAAATGCGCCGTTTGGCCCAAATCAATGCCGGGAGCTGATGGATATGCCCTATATTTCCCTGTATCAATCGCCCCTGGGCCCCATTACCCTGGCCAGCGATGGCCGGCATATCACCGGGCTGTGGTTTAACGGACAAAAATACTTTGCCGCCACCCTAACCGGCAAAGCCCAGAAAAAAAGCCTGCCTGTATTTGAGCAGGCCCGGAGCTGGCTGGATATCTACTTTGGCGGCCAAAAGCCCGATTTTGTTCCGCCGCTGTCCATGAGCGGTTCCCCGTTCCGGCAGATGGTTTGGGAGAAGCTGCGGCAAATTCCATACGGTCAGCTGACCACCTATAGCCGAATCGCCCAGGAGATCGCCGCCCAGCGCGGCCTGGCCTCCGTGCCGGCCCAGGCTGTGGGCGGCGCGGTAGCCCACAACCCCATTTCCATTATCGTGCCCTGCCACCGGGTGGTTGGCCAGTCCGGCAGCTTAACGGGGTATGCGGGCGGCATCGAAAGGAAACTCCGCCTTCTTACCCTGGAAAAGGCCGATACAAAAAAACTATCTTTTCCCAAAGGAGAAAGACCGCTATGCCCATAGAGCCCGCCAATTTGAATAAGGTACAAGCTTCCTTTCAGGTGCAGGCCGCAAGCTTTGAAACGCCCTCGATGAACTTTTCCAAAAAAGCCTATCTGGATTATACCGTTTCCGCCATTGCGCCCGCGGCATCCGATTGTGTGCTGGAAGTGGCCGCCGGAACCTGTGCATGCGCCCGCGCTTTTGCCCCGCTTGTGCAAACGGTAACCTGCCTGGATGCCACCCCCGCCATGCTTGAAGCCGGTAAAACCAGCGCACAGGCCGCCGGATTGCATAATATGGTGTTTGTCAAGGGCTATGCGGAGGATCTTCCTTTTCTGGATAACAGCTTTGATATCGTCATTTCCCGGCTGGCTTTCCACCATTTTGCCGATGTTGGCCGCCCATTTGAAGAAATGGTTCGCGTGTTAAAGCCAGGCGGCAAGCTGGCCGTTATCGATATGGAAGCCGCGGAGCCCTCCCTCCGAAACGTAGAGGACCAGATCGAAGCCCTGCGGGACGCCTCCCATGTGCGCAACCTGAGCCGGGATGAAATGCTGGCGCTGTTTACAAAGCATGCTTTGGTTATCAAGCAATGCCAGTGCACGGATATCCCGGTTTCCCTAAACGCATGGCTGCAACTGACCCAAACGCCCGAGCCCATCCAAAAAGATATCATCGCCCGCATGGAGGCCGATATCGGCGGCCACGAAAAAACCGGTTTCTCGCCTTATTCGGCGCCCGATGGCATTTTCTTTAACCAACGCTGGCTGCTGACGATGGGCGTAAAGCCCGCCTAGAAGGCAAAGCCTAACCGGCCGGGGGCAACGGGCCAAAGGCCTTTTTGAACAGGCCGCGCGCCGGATGGCCTTGCCGGCAAAAACCTCAGCCCTGATAAGGATTAACGCCAACATACCAAAGGCCGGCGGCAAATGTTTGCCGCCGGCCTTTCAGGCATGCTGCCTGCCATGTTTCCTTCTCCCCTTGCTCTCCGGGGGGAAGCTTACCCGTTAGCTGTCGCCCAGCACAACCTCCAGATTAAGCTCCAGCACCTGGCTGGGATCGGGGCGGCGGATGGTCAACGTTACGGTATCGCCGGGTTTATGCTTATACAGCTCCTCAATCAGGGAATCGTAGCTTTCGACGGTCACCCCATCGATGCCGGTGATGACATCTTCCGCCTTGATGCCGGCTTTTTCAGCCGCGCCGCCCTTGGTGACGGTTTTTACCAGGAAGCCCTTGGGATAGCCCTGCATCTGCATGGCGGTGGTAACATCGCGGCCGGAGATGCCCAGCGTCGGCCGGCTGTAATAGCCCTTCTGGATAATTTCCTGCACGATGGGCATGGCCTCGTTAATGGGAATGGCAAACCCCAGTCCCTCCGCAGCGATGGCATTGCCATATTCATCGGTTCCCACATAGGTGGTTTTAAGGGCGGTAATGCCAATCAGCTCTCCCTTGGAATTAAGCAGGGCGCCGCCGCTGTTGCCCGGGTTGATGGCGGCATCGGTTTGCAAAAACTTCATCGAATAGCCCGAATCCAGCGTGATGGTGCGCTGCGGGCCGCTGATGTAGCCCACCGTCAACGTGCCGGCAAAGCGGTCCGGGTTGCCGATGGCGATGGCCAGCGAGCCTACCTTGGCATTATCCGCATCCCCAATGGGCACCACCGTCAGGTTGTCCTTGTCCACCTTCAGCACCGCCAGGTCGCCGGGGGCATCCCCGCCGATGATTTCGGCTTCCACCTCTACCCCGTCGGAGAAGGTAACCAGCACCTGGTTGGCATCCTGAATGACGTGATAGTTGGTAATGATGTAGCCTTCCTCGGAAACCACCACGCCGGAGCCTGTGCCGGCCAGCTGCAGGGTACGCCCACCCTGGCCAAATTTATACTGCATGTTGGATACCGATACGATGGCGGGCGAGATCTTCTCGTAGATCTGCTCCAATATATTTTCGTTGCTTAAAGTCAACGCCGATCCGCCCAGGTTGACATTGCTGCTGCCGGGCGTGGAAGGCGTGTCGGTGGTGATGGGGGTATTCTGGATGACTGGCGGCGTCGGCGTGGTTTGTGCCTTATCCGCAAACAGCGGCCCTAAAAATGCGGCACCCAGCAGGCAGGATACTGCGGCGATGGAAATCAGGGCAATGACCCATCCGGTACGATGTGTGTTCTTCTTGTTTGCATCATCATCATAATAGAAAATAGGCTCGCTCACGCTGGAGTCCTCCTTTCAAGATCATGCTCTTAGTATGCTCCCCTTCTGTTGCAAAACTATGAACAGCAGCAACTATTTTTTCGCATTATTTTGCCAGCGGAAGAAACACCGTCACCTCGCACCCGCCCTGGGCACGGTTGGCTGCACGGATGGTGCCGCCATGCTGAAGGACGATGCGCCGGGCGATGGACAGCCCCAGCCCCATGCCGCTGCCCGGGGTGCGTGCGGTATTATCGGTGGCAAAATCATTAAACATCTGGCCCTGCATATCGGCGGATATGCCCGGCCCTTCATCGCTGACGGACAGGATAACGCCCTCATGCTCCCTGTGGGCGGCAAGGGTAATGGTTCCCCCCTCCGGGCTGTAGCGGATGGCGTTGTCCACCAGGTTATATACCACCTGCTGCATGCGCTCGCTATCGGCAACAAGGGCTATCTCCATCCCTTGGGGATCCACAACCAGCGATACCTGCTTTTCCTGCGCCCGTACACCCAGCGCGTCCACCACCGGTTTGAAAACCGCCCCGGCGGTTATATCCGCCTTTTCCAGCGGAAACGCGCCCGATTCGATCCTGGCCAGATCCAGCAGCGATTCGATCAGCCGCCCCAGGCGCTGGCTTTCGCTCAGGACAATATCCAGATACTCGTCCTTTTCTTCATCCGTCACCACGCCATCGCGCACCGCCTGCACAAAACCGCGGATGCTGGTCAGCGGCGAGCGAAGCTCGTGTGAAACCGCAGCCACAAAACTGGAGCGCGCGCGATCCAGCTTGGCTAAATCCTCCGCCATGGCATTGATACCATCGGCCAGCACGCCCAGCTCGTCCCGCCGGGTAAAGGTAACGCGCTGTTCAAAGTGCCCGCGGGACAGTTCCCGCACAACCGATGTCATCTGCTTGACCGGCCGGGTGATGTACAGCGCCAGCGCCAGTGAGATGATAACACCCGCCGCCACCGATACCGCCATGATCCAGTGGATGCTGGCGATCCAGGCGGACAGGGACTGGTTATTTAAAAGCGCAAACTCCCGTTGCGGCATATGGATAAACACCGCTCCCTGTTTACCCTCCGCATCCCGAAAGGACTGGGCCACCATGATAACGGGTTCGGTAAAGTATGGGAAGTTGCCCTTTTGAAGCAGTTTTCCCTTGGCCTTAACCTCCTGATACAGGGAAAAAATTTCCTCCACCTGTTCATCGGAGATGATCTGCTGCTCAAACCCATTTTGGGGGCTTACCACATACATGGCTCCGCCATCGCTAACCAGCCAGATAATGGCCTGAAAGCGCCAGGCGGTGGATTTAAGCTCCTGCACGATAGCGGTGGACAGCTTATCGCCCAACACGCCCTTGGGGCACATGGTGGCGATATACTGCGCTTCATTCATAAATTCCTTTTCCCGTTTGCTGGTCATCTGGGTGCGTATTGCCGTAGCCAGCACCGTCGCAGCCAGGGTGCCAACAAAAAAGAACGCCACCACATAACTGACAAACAGGCGCCAGAAAAATGACCGTCTCATGCACTGGCCTCGAATTTATAGCCCACGCCCCACACGGTTTTAATCATACCGCCGATTTCCGCGCCAAGCCGCTCCCGCAGGCGCTTGACATGGACATCCACCGTGCGGCTGTCGCCAAAGAAATCATATCCCCAGACGTGCTCCAGCAGCTGTTCGCGCGTAAAGGCCTGGCCGGGGTGGTTCATTAAAAAGTATAAAAGCTCCAGCTCGCGCGGCGGCATGGGAACCGCCTTTCCCGATACGCGCACCTCGTACTCGGCCAGGCTGACGGACAGTTTCCCCGCACGCAGGGTACGGCGGTTATCCTCCTGCTGGGGCACACGGCGAAGCAGCGCCTTGACACGCGCAACCAGCTCCCTGGGTTCAAAGGGCTTGACGACATAATCATCCGCCCCCATCTCCAGCCCCATCACCTTGTCAAACGTTTCGCCGCGCGCGGTCAGCATCAGCACGGGAAAGGATTGATCCTGCCTGAGGGTGCGCAGCACGTTCCACCCATCCATCCCCGGCATCATAACATCCAGGATAAGCAGCTTGGGCGGATCCTTCAGGCAGATATCCAGCGCGTCATCCCCGCGCAGGCACGTTTTAACGGTAAACCCTTCTTTTGTCAGATACAAGGAGATAAGCTTGCCGATATTGGCGTCATCATCCGCAATCAGGATATAATCCCCCATTATTACGCCCTCCTCCTGCTCGGTGCGGGGCAATCAATGCCTGATTTCCCGCTTCTATCCGATACCATTTTATCCGCCAAAGATGAACAAACCATGAAAAGCCCGGCTTCCGCGCCCCGGCCCGGGCAAAGCCTGCCCGGCATACAGCAATTCCCGGCGCCACACCCTAATCGACGGGGATCACTTCTATCCCCGCGGCCTTGAGGGCGCATGCGGCGATGCCGTTGCCCTGGATGGTTTTTCCGCAAAAGCTGCCGTCATAGATGCACCCCGCCCCGCAGGACGGGCTTTTTTGCTTAAGATAGGCGCGCGTGATGCCCTGCCGCCTGGCGATATCCACGCAGGCTGCCGCGCCGCGCATAAAAGCGGCGGTGCGATCGGCCCCGTTTTCATCGACAACGCGCCCTTGGCGGATTTCGCACCGCGCCCTTGGGGTAGCAAGGCCGCCCAGCTGTTCCGGGCACACGGCGATGGCTTTGCCCTGTTTTACCCAGGCCGCATATTCCCCCACCGGCTTGGCCCGGCCGTCATACCGGCAGGGAAAGCCGGCCAGGCAGGCGCTGACCAATACCTTTTTCATTTTAATGTCACCACGCTGACGCCCTGCTCCCCTTCGCCATAGCGGCCGTCCCGCACGGATTTTACCTGGGGATTGGCGCGCAGGTGCTGCTGGATACCGGCGCGCAGCACGCCGGTGCCCTTGCCGTGGATAATCATAACCTCCTGAAAACCGCTGAGAATGGCCCCATCGATAAAGGCATCCACCTGCAAAAGCGCTTCATCCAGCGTCTGCCCGCGCACATCCACCGACATGGCCGAAGAGCGCATGGGCATTTCCCGGCTTTCGGGTTGTTTTTGATAATTAGGCACCGTACGGCGGTTGGAAAAGCTTGGTTTTTTTGCATTGCTTTCCGCCCCTGCGGCGCACAGCCGGGCCAGGGCCACCTTCATGCGGGCCGAGCCCGCCTGCAGCTGCACATCGCCCTTGCCATCGGGCAGGGTAAGCACCGTACCCACCGTACCCACGCCGATGATGCGCACCTTCTGCCCCACGGTTACCTTTTCAAGCGGCGTATCCTCCGCCACCGATTGCGGCACCGATTCGCCATGCGCCAGCAGCGCATCGCGGATATCGCGCTGCGCCTCGCGCACCAGTTGATAACCATTATTTTCCTGCTTGGCGCGCTTGACGGTTTTGAGCGCGCGCTCGGCCTGCTCGCGCGCCTGGTTAAGGGTACGCCGGGCTTCCTCCCGTGCCTTGCGCAGGATTTCTTCTTCCTTGCGGGCGATTTCCTTTTGAATGCGCTGGCTTTCCTCACGCAGCCGCACGGCCTCCTGATGAATGCCCTCGGCAATGGCGCGCTCCTTTTCGGCCAGCTGGCGCTGTTCCTGGGCGGAGGAAATAACATCCTCAAACCGCACATCCTCCGCGCTTAAAAGCTCCTTGGCCCGGTTGAGGATACCCTCCCCCAGCCCCAGCTTGCCGGAGATGGCAAAGGCATTGGATTTACCCGGGATGCCGATGGACAGCCGGTAAGTCGGCCGCAGGGTAGCCACATCAAACTCCATGGAGGCATTTTCCACCCCCGGCGTGGTCAGGGCATAGGCTTTCAGCTCGCTATAATGGGTGGTGGCCACCACGCGCGCGCCGCTTTTTTGAATATGCTCCAGCAGGGCGATGGCCAGCGCCGCGCCCTCGGCCGGATCGGTACCGGCGCCCAGCTCATCCAGCAAAACCAGCGTACCCGGCCGCACGGCTTCCAGGATGGACACGATATTTTTCATGTGGGAGGAAAACGTGGAAAGCGATTGCTCGATGCTTTGCTCATCGCCGATATCGGCAAAGATATCATAAAAGATGGCGGCCTCGCTTCCGGCATCGCAAGGGATGTGAAGGCCCGCCGCCGCCATCAGGCTGATCAGGCCGCAGGTTTTAAGCGTAACGGTTTTGCCTCCCGTATTGGGGCCGGTAATGACCAGGGCATCAAACTCCCGCCCCAGGTTGACATCGATGGGCACCACGGCATCCGCTGCGATCAGGGGGTGGCGCGCACGCACCAGGCGGAAAATACCTTTTTGGTTAAGGCGGGGCTGGATGCCGCGCATCTGGCGCGACAGCGCCGCCTTGGCAAAGGCAAAATCCAGCAGATATAAAATTTCCTGGCTGGCCGTGATAACCGGCGAGGCCGCGGCGACGCGCGCAGAAAAAGCGGCCAGGATGCGCTGGATCTCCTCGCGCTCCTCCGCCTCCAGCTGCTTTAATTTATTGTTCAGCTCCACCACGGCCATGGGCTCGATAAACACCGTCGCCCCGCTGGCGGATTGATCGTGCACAAGCCCCGGCACCATGCTGCGGGATTCCGCCTTGACGGGCAGCACAAAGCGGCCGCCGCGCTGGGTTACCAACACATCCTGCAAATATTTTTGCATCTGCACCGAATGCAGATAGCCATCCAGCTTTTCGCGCACCTTATCCTGCGTGCGGCGCATGCCCCGGCGGATATCGCCCAGTTGCGGGCTGGCATAATCGCTGATTTCGTCCTCGCCCAAAATGGCACGGCGGATATCCTCCTCCAGCGTACGCTGCTCGCCCAGGCCCATGGCCGTCAAACGCATGCGGTTTTGCAGGCGCGGATCGTTTTCCGGCACCGGGCCGCACAACGATGCGCGCACCTGGCGGGAGATGGCCAAAAGCTGGGCTACATCCAGCAAATCCCTGGGGCTGAGCACGCCGCCGCGGTTTGCCTTTTCCACCGCCGGGCGGGTATCGGTAAAAGGGGCGATGGGGCTTGCGCCCAGGCGGTACAGCTCGCTTTCCGCATGGGAGGTTTCCTGCTGGGCCAACTCGGCCTCCCTCAAAACGGATACGGGCTTGAGCGCCAGGCACAGCGCCTTGCCCCCCTCCGTAACCGCCAGCCCCGCAAGCTGATCGAGCACCTTATGATATTCAAGCACACGCTGTGCGCGGGCATTCATCGGCCTCATCCCTTCATATTCCATCATCGTATGGCCATTTGGTTTGTATTCCCCATCGCCCGGCAGACGGGCCGGCGCGCGGGAAAGGCTATTTCCTTGCTTCCATCAAACTAAAAGCCTGCATCCAGGCAATATAGTATACCATATCTTTTAAAGGTAAAACCCTTGGCTGCAAAGCATGGCGGGGCAAAATCCACGGGGTTTATTTTCCCTGGCCCGGCCCCCTTAAAAAAAGCCCCGTTTTCCCCTAACAGGCATCCTTCCGGCGAGGGAATATGGTAAAATACAAATAAACAGGAGGGGATATTCATGCGCAAAAAACGCACCCTGGCAGCATTGCCCCTGGGCATGATACTGGCTTGCCTGGCCTGCATGCTGGGGGCTTGCAGCTGGCTGGATATCGGCGGCCTTGTATCGGATGATCAAACGCTGACCGTCACCCTGCTTGATGTCGGCCAGGGCGACAGCATCGTGGTGCGCCAGGGCGAGCATGCCCTGCTCATCGATGCGGGCGAAGCCTCCAGCGCGCCGGGCATTCTGCAATCCCTTGAGGATATGGGCATTACCCGGCTGGATATGGTCATCGCCACGCACCCCCATGCCGATCACATCGGCGGCCTGCCGGCCATCATGGACGCCCTTCCCATCGATTGCTTTATCATGCCCGAGGTTGTGCAAACCACCAAAACCTTCGAGCGCCTGCTCGATGCGCTGGAAGCCAACGATATCGCCTTAACGGCGCCTGTTGTCGGCCAGCGTTTTTCCCTGGGCGAGGCCACCATCACCGTGCTGTCGCCCGCCCGGGAATATGACGAGCTTAACGATAACAGCGTGGCCATTCGCTTAAGCTTTGGCTATACCGCGTTTTTGCTGTGCGGCGATGCACAATCCGCCGCGGAAAAGGATATGCTGAATAGCGGCCTGCCCCTGTCAGCCGATGTGCTCAAGCTTAGCCACCATGGCTCGGCCACCAGCAACACGCAGGCCTTTTTGGATGCCGTTTCCCCGCGCATGTGCGCCATTTCCGTTGGCCAGGATAACAACTATGGCCTGCCCCATCGGGAGGTACTCGCGCGCGTGCAGGCCATGGGCTGCCCCCTCTACCGCACGGATACCGACGGCCCGATTTGCTTTATCAGCGATGGCTATGAAGTGATATCCATCCCATCCGCTTGATTGGAGGAATAAACGTGGACGAAAAATGGACGATCGACCGCATCGAAGGCGATATGGCCGTGCTGGAAGATCCGGCGGGCGAACCGCGCTATATGCCGCTTGGCAGCCTGCCCCGCGGCGCGCGGGAAGGCATGTGCCTGCGCCGGGATGAAGACGGCAACCTGATAGCCGATATGGATGAGGAATCCCTGCGCCGCAAAGCGTTTCAGGACCGCTTAAAGCGGCTATACAAGCGCTGACAGGGGCGTTATTCCCCGCCTTGGGGCAGTTTTTTGTGGATTTTTAAAAAATTTTTGCCCGGCCCGCATATACCAAAGCCGATGGTAATGCAGGGTCATGCCCTGGCATATGCCTTTTTCCGCCATCATGCCCCTATCAGGCAGGGCTGCATGGCAAAATCCTCCTATGCTCATACGGACAGGGGGATGTATTTTACGGTTTGGCATGATGATGGGCCGTGTTCCTTGCCCAGGCATTTTGCTTATCGGCTGCCGCCATTCTGCCGGTTGTCGACATGCGCCCGCAGGGCATCAAACGTCTGCTGGCTGATGACATGCTCGATGCGGCAGGCATCCTGCCTGGCCGTATCGGCATCCACACCAAGGGCCATCAGATAATCCGTCAGCAGGCGATGGCGCTGCGCCATGCGCTCGGCAATTTCGCCGCCCTTATCGGTCAGGCGGATGATGCCCCCATCCTCCACGGTGATATAACCGTTTTCGCGCAGCCGTTTCATGGCGTAGCTGACGCTTGGCTTTGAAAAATGCAGCTGCGCCGCGATATCGATGGCGCGCACCGTTTTGCCCTCCTGGCCCAGAAGATAGATGGTTTCCAGATAATTTTCAGCCGATTCCTGAATTTTCATATTCCATTCCCTCCCGGCAGGTAAAAGCTTTTTTAGTTTTACCAGATTTGCATGTTTTTTTCAACATATGCGCTTTCCCTTCGGCAACATTAAGCTTGACATCGTCCTTCCGATTTGCTATCATGGCAGCGATTAGTTATAACTAACCACATTTTATCCCTATTGGTTAGTTGCATCTAACCGCTAGGAGGAATTGATATGCCGCTTACCTTAGCATCCATTGGAATTCCGGCTACCATTCAGCACATTGGTGGGAAGGAAAAAATCCGTCATCATCTAGAATCCCTTGGATTTACGCAGGGGCAAGCCGTCATCCCTATCAGCCGCATCGGTGGCAACTTGATTGTGCGTATCCGGGATATGCGCGTAGCCATTAGCCAGGAAATGGCTTGCTATATTCTCATTGAAGAGGAGGAAAGCCGATGATTAAATCCCTAAGGCAGATCACATGCGGGCAAACCGTAACCGTTTCCCGCGTCCAGGGCGAAGGTGCGCTTAAACGCCGCATGATGGATATGGGCATCACCAAAGGGTGCCGTATAACCGTGCAGCGTGTGGCCCCCCTTGGCGACCCCATTGAGGTAATGCTGCGTGGCTATGCCCTTACCCTACGCAAAGCCGATGCCGAGGCTATCCTTGTTGAAGGAACCTGATGTTTTTCTTGTGTCCAAAAGTTAGTTATAGCTAACCGTTGTTTTGAGGAGGAATGCAACCATGCCCATCACCTTGGCGTTGGCCGGCAACCCCAATTGTGGTAAAACCACCTTATTTAATGCCTTAACCGGCAGTACGCAGCATGTAGGCAACTGGCCCGGCGTTACCGTTGAGAAAAAGGAAGGCTCCTTGAAGGGCAAACGGGATGTTACGCTGGTCGATCTACCCGGCATCTATTCCCTGTCTCCCTACAGCCCGGAAGAGCGGGTATCCCGGACATTTTTGCTTAACAACAACGCAGGGGCGGTCATCAGCATCGTGGATGCCTCCAATCTGGAACGCAACCTGCTGTTAACCACCCAATTGTTGGAACTGGGCATTCCCATTGTGGTGGCGCTGAACATGATGGATGTGGTTGAAAAAAATGGTGGGCACATTGATGCCGCTGCCCTGTCCCGCCGCATCGGCTGCCCTGTGGTACCCATCAGTGCCCTCAAGGGCAAGGGGCTCAAAGAATTGGGGGATACCGCCCTTAGCGCCGCCAAAGGCGGCATAGCGCCACCCCCCCTTGCATTTGATGGCGAGGTGGAGACCGCACTTCAAACCATCCAGGGCCTTATCCATGGCCTGGTAGCACCCGCGCGCGAGCGTTGGGTGGCCATCAAGCTGTTTGAGCGGGACGAGGACATTCTTTCCCAAACGGCCTTGGACCCGCAGCAGCGCGAGGTCCTAGCCAACACCATCGCCGCTTGTGAAAGTTCCCTGGATGACGATGCCGTCAGTTTAATTACCGACCAACGCTACCGCGCCATTGCCCATTTGACTGAAGGCTGCATCGCACGTGCGCAGGGACGCCCCTCCATTTCCGATAGCATCGACAAAGTGGTAACCAATCGCTATCTGGCGTTGCCGATCTTTGCGGTAATCATGTTTCTGGTATATTTTCTATCCGTTACCACCATTGGCTCCATGGCGACGGATTGGGTTAACGATTCCCTCTTTGGCGAATTTTTGCCTGGTGCGCTGACCGGCTGGCTGGAATCCATTCACTGTGCCGATTGGCTGATTTCCCTGTTGGTGGACGGCATCCTGGCCGGCATCGGCGCGGTACTTGGCTTTTTACCCCAAATGCTTGTGCTGTTTTTCCTGCTTGCCGTGCTGGAAGATTCCGGTTATATGGCGCGCATTGCCTTTATTCTGGATCGATTGTTCCGCAGATTTGGCCTGTCCGGCAAATCCTTTATTCCCATGCTGATTGGCACGGGCTGCGGTGTGCCCGGCATTATGGCATCCCGCACCATTGAAAGCCCGGCCGACCGCCGCATGACGGTGATGACTACCACCTTTATCCCCTGCAGCGCCAAGCTGCCCATCATTGCCCTGATCGCCGGTGCGCTCTTTGGCGGCGCATGGTGGGTGGCCCCTTCCGCTTACTTTGTCGGTATCGCAGCCATCATCTTGTCCGGTATTCTGCTGAAAAAAACCAAGCTCTTTGCCGGCGAGGCCGCACCTTTTGTTATGGAACTTCCCGCATATCACCTTCCCGGCCTTAAGGGTGTGCTGGTCCATATGTGGGAGCGCGGGAAATCCTTTGTTAAAAAAGCAGGCACGATTATCTTTCTGGCCAGCGGCCTGGTGTGGTTGTTATCTTCCTTTAACTGGCGCTTTGAAATGGTAGAAGAAACCCAATCCATGCTGGCGGATATCGGCGGGGTAATTGCCCCCTTGTTTGCGCCGCTGGGCTTTGGCGATTGGCGCGCCGCCGTTGCTATGGTAACCGGCCTGGTAGCAAAAGAAAACGTTGTATCCACCTTTGGTATCCTATATGGCTTTGCCGAGGTAGCCGAAGATGGTGCGGAAATCTGGGCCAACCTTCAAGCTGCCTTTTCGCCGCTGGCCGCCTACGGATTCCTGGTGTTTAACCTGTTGTGTGCCCCCTGTTTTGCCGCTATCGGCGCCATGAAGCGCGAATTTGGCAGCGCCCGCTGGACGTTATTTGCCGTTGGTTATCAGACCGGGCTTGCCTATACAACCTCGTTTTGCATCTATCAGTTGGGTACCTGGATCAGCGGTGGTGGTTTTGGCCTGGGTACCGCCGCCTCCCTGGTGGTGCTGGCCGGCTTTTTATACCTGCTGCTGCGCCCTGCGCGCCGCACCCCCCAAAGCCTGGCAACCACCTAATCCCAATGGTGCCCAGTCAATTGCCCGGCATATTCCCACATAACTTGCATGCCATTTCCCTAAAGGGCCGCTCAAGCCGGCCCATCTCGCCCAATTAACAAAAGGAGGCGGTTCGATGAAGGCCTTTATTCTGGCTCATGGCGCTACATTGCTGATTGGCGCAGTACTGGCCGCCCTATTTATATGGGCTGCCGTTGCCCTGATTGGCCGCCATAAAAAAGGCGCCTGCGCGGGGGGCTGCGCAAGCTGCCCTTACAGCAAGGCATGTTGTGCCACCAAAGCTCCCCACCACCCCAGGCATTCCCACTGACCTAACCGGCGCGCGATGAAGCGATTTTGCCTTCCCGCCCCGCCGCCATACCCTTTTCCGGGGCCATCCGGCTATAATCCGATTGTCCCTCGCCCCGGGATATAAACAATCCGGGCGGAGCGTGGCTCCGCCCGGATGTTTTATTTTTTAATGCCCCGCACATTGCGGGTGCGGCCGCCATACCGGCCAAGGCGCATGGCCGTGCCTGTTGCCGGCGCGTATTGCTCCACGCATCCGGGCGCAGGCTTTATGCGCGCAGGCGGGCACCAAAGCGCTGGGCGCAGGCTTGCAGAATATCGTCCACCATGGGGGCGATATCGGCATCGGTCAGCGTTTTCTGGGCATCGCGCCACGAAAGCGAGAAGGCAACGGATTTTTCATCCGGCCCCAGCGGCAGCCCGCGGTAGACATCGAAAACATTCAGCGTTTCCAACCGGCTGCCCGCCGCCTGACGGATGGCCTCCATCACCGGGCCCACCGGCTGATCGGCCGCCATAACAAGGGCCAGATCGCGGGAAACCGCGGGGAACTTGGGCATGGGGCGGTAGGTAACAGGCGTTTGCTTGGCATCCAGCATGGCTTCCAGATTGATCTCGGCCACATAGGCGCGCTCGCGAATGCCCTGCGCCTCCGCCACATCGGGATGCAGCTCACCTACAAAGCCAACCTCTGCCCCGTCGATCAGCACCCTGGCGCTGCGCCCCGGGTGCAGCCACTGCGGGCCGCCCGGCTCGTAAGCCAGGCCTTCCACGCCCAGCGTGCGCACCACGCCGTCCATCCAGGCCTTGACGGCATAAAAATCCACCCCGCCAAAGGCCGCCAGACCCAGATGCCAATCTTCCCGGGGCAGTTCCTCGCCCTGGGGCATAAACACCTTGCCGATTTCAAACAACCGGGCACGGGGGTTTTTATGGGCGGCATTGAGCGCCAAATTGCCGATCAGCCCGGCCGCCAGATCCCTGCGCATCAGGGACAGATCCTCCCCCAGTGGGTTACGGAGCTTGAGCGCCTGGCCGGCATCCTGCCCGGTCAGCGCAAACTGCCGCGGGCCGGTAAAGGAATAGTTCATCGCCCCATACAGCCCGCAGGCCACCAAATACTCCGAAACCGCATCCAGCTTTTTGCGCCTGTCGGAATATCCGCCCACCAGGATGGGCCCAGCCATGCGCGCGGCCGGGATATCGTCATAGCCATGCAGGCGCATAATTTCCTCCGCCAAATCAGCTTCGCCTGCGATATCGCGCCTGGCATAGGGCACCGTAACGTGCAGCATGCCATCCTGAGCATGGGTATCCAGGTGCAGCGCATTGAGCAGCTCCACCATCTCCGCCGTATCCAGGGTAACGCCCAACAAGGCGTTGATGCGGGCAGGATCGGCCACGATCCGGGCCGCGCCCGGTTGATGGGCACACACATCGATGTGGCCCGATACCACGGTGCCGCCGCCAAGCTCGGCCATCAGCCGGGCCGCGCGGTCGCACGCCAGCGGCGTTGTTGCCGCATCCACACCCTTTTCGTACCGGGCGGAGGATTCGCTGCGCACCCCCAGCTGGCGGGAGGTCTGCCGCGTGCCTACCGAGGTAAACACCGCCGCCTCGATCAGCACATCGCGCGTATCCTCCATGATGCCGCTGGCCATGCCACCCATGATGCCAGCCAACGCGCGCGGCTTCTGGCCATCGGCAATCACCAGCATATTGTCATCCAGCGTATAATCCTTTTCATCCAGCAGCGTAATGGTTTCCCCCGGCCGGGCCGTGCGCACGATGATTTTTTTATCGGCAATATAGCGCAGATCGAACGCATGCAGCGGCTGGCCCATTTCCAGCATAATAAAGTTGGTTACATCGACGATGTTATTGATGGGCCGGATGCCCGCGGAAAGCAGGCGATGGCGCATCCAGGCGGGGGAAGGGGCAATGGTAACGCCCTTAACCACGCGCGCCATGTAGCGCGTGCAGCGCTCCGGCGCCTCCACCGAAACAGTAATCTCCTCCCGAATATCGCCGCCCCCCTCCGCAACCTCGCACGGCGGCATTTGAAGCGGGGTACGGTAGGCAGCCGATACTTCGCCTGCCAGGCCAAGGACGCTCATACAATCGGGGCGGTTGGCCAGGGGTTTAAACTCCAACACCGGGCTGTCGATGCCGACAATGGGCCTGATATCCTGCCCCACAGGCGTATCGGCATCCAAAATCAAAATGCCGTCAACCGATGCGCCGGGATAATGGCCATCGGTAATGCCAAGCTCCTGCCCGCTGCACAGCATGCCGCTGCTTTCCACCCCGCGCAGCTTGGATTTTTTAATTTTGATCCCGCCGGCAAGATGCGCGCCATGCGTGGCTACCGGAACCACCGCGCCGACAAAAACATTCTGCGCGCCGGTAACAATTTGCAGCGTTTGGCCGCCGACATCCAGCTGGCATACCTGCAGCCTGTCTGCATCCGGATGCTTGGTAATTTGGGTGATCCGGCCGGTGACCACGCCGGTAATATCTTTCCCCGGGTCCTCCACGCCTTCCACTTCGTTGCCGATGGCGATCATGCGCTCCACCACATCATCGCACCCTGCCTGGCATGGCGCATAATCTTTGAGCCATTTTAAGGATGTTTTCATTTTTTCTCCCCCTTACCGGCCAAACTGCGTCAAAAAGCGCATGTCGTTTTCATACAGAAGGCGCATATCGCTGATGCCGTATTTGAGCATGGCGATGCGCTCCAGCCCGATGCCGAAAGCAAAGCCGGTATACTCCGTGGCATCGATGCCGCAGGCCGAAAGCACGTTGGGGTGCACCATGCCCGCGCCAAGCACCTCCAGCCAGCCGCTGCCCTTGCAGGTGCGGCAGCCCTTGCCCCCGCAGATGGTGCAGGAGATATCCACTTCCGCACTGGGCTCGGTAAACGGGAAATAGGAAGGCCGGAAGCGTATGCGTGCGCTGTCGCCATACAGCGCTTTGGCAAAGGCATCCAGCGCCCCACGCAAATGCGCCATGGTGATGCCATGGTCCACCACCAGGCCCTCCATTTGGTGGAAAACCGGGGAATGGGAGGCATCCACTTCGTCCGCGCGGTAGACGCGCCCGGGGCAAATGATGCGGATGGGCGGGCGGTGGGTGGTCATATACCGCGCCTGCACGGCCGAGGTCTGCGTGCGCAGCAGCATGGAATCGGTAAAATAGAACGTATCCTGCATATCGCGCGCCGGATGGCCGGCCGGCACGTTTAAAAGCTCAAAATTATATTTATCCAGCTCGACATCCGGGCCTTCGGCCACGGTGTATCCCATGCCCAAAAAGATTTGCTCCACCTGGCGCTGGATGGTTTCCATGGGATGCAGCGCACCCATCGCGGCCGCCGGGGCCGGCCAGGTAACATCGATGGCTTCCGCTTTAAGCTTGCGCGCCCGCTCATCGGCCCTGCGCGCTTCCTTGGCCTGGGCAATGGCGCGTTCCAGTTCTTCCCGCGCGGCGTTGACACGCGCGCCAAAGGCCGGGCGTTCCTGCGCTGGCAGCTGGCCCATACCGCGCAGCAGCGCCGTCAGCTCGCCCTTTTTGCCCAGAAAGCGAACACGCGCCGCTTCCAGCCCTTCGCCATCCTTGGCCTCGCTCACGGCTTGTAAGGCTTTATCGAGCAATTCCTTGATTTCATCCATAAAAAGCCCTCCTACTTGAAACAAAAAGCCCGCCCCATGTTGGGGCGGGCTGATGCCGCGGTACCACCCAATTCACCCCGATATACAGGGCCTTGGTCTGCCGGTAACGGGGCAGCCCCGGCTGCGCCTGATGATTTCAGCGCAGCAGCTACGGAGTGAAATTTCGCCCATGGCGCCCGGGGCCGGCTTACAGCCGGGGACCAGCCCTCTCTTGGCGGGAAAAGCCATACGCTACGATGCTCCATCACAGCTTTTTATGCATTATACGCCGGTTCCGCCATCCTTGTCAAGCGGCGGGGAAAGCCGTCCACCTGCAGCACCACCGCGCTTTTATCATCCGGGTATGCCCGCTGCTCGGCCAGTTCCACCAGCCTGCTTGCCGCGCGGCCCGGGCTTTCCGCAAGCGCCTGACGCAGCCCGTAGAGGGGTTCCTCTCCATCCCCCTGCTGGGCCAGGGCCTGCCAGATGCCATCGCTGACCAGCACGATGGCATCCCCTGCCTTAAGGTGCAGCATGCTGATATTGGGTTTGCCCTGTTCGATAGCGCCCATGGGCAGCGCCGCCCCTTCGATCAGCTGGGGGCATCCTTCCCGAACCAGAATGGAAGGGCATGCGCCCATTTTATACATGGCCGCGCGCTGACTGGCCGGATCGATGACCAGCACATCCAGCGCCGCCAGGCGAACCTCCTCTCCGGCTGCCAGCAGGCGGTTAAGGCCGGTCAGGGCCGATTCGACCGGGATGCCCATATCGATCAGCCCCTCCAGCAGCTGCAGGGCATGCTCGGTTAGCTGGGCTGCATTTTTCCCCGTGCCCATGCCATCGCACAGCATCAGCAGCACACGCCCGTCCATCAGCGTGCGTTTGGCCCATCCATCGCCGGAAGGCTGTCCGGCCTCCAGGCTTTTCTTGGCGCCGCCCGCGCGGCAGCGGATGCGCGGGGCCGGCCCGATATGCAGCCGGCAGCCGCCTTTTACGGTATCCACCGCCACAATGGACATATCCCGCCCCATGGCGCGTGTGGCCGCTTGGGCGATCATCTCCAGCATGGAGGGATCGACCTGTTCGCCCAGCAAAACGCAGGCCGTCATCGGGGCATCGCCCCTTTTTTGGCAGATAACCGTGCGCACACGAATGCCCAGGGAAGCCAGCGCGCGCGCCAGCTGCCGCTCCGCCGCGCCGTTGCGCTGGGCCGGTTTTTCCCCGGCCAGGGCGTTCATCCAGCCCGAAACGCTTTGCAGCTGGCGGTCGGGCGGCCGGCCGGCCCCCTCCCCTTGGGTTCGCGGCGGGATTAAAGCCAGCGCGCGGCCCGGGGGCGCCCCCCCGGCGCGGAGCAGCGGTG
>JAQXFY010000065.1 GCA_029006015.1 bacterium | reverse complement strand
GTTTACATCACGGAGGATATGGTTGGCCATAAGCTGGGCGAGTTCGCCCCCACCCGCCTGTTCCGCGGGCATAGCGGCGACAAGGCCTCGAAGTCCAAGTAAAGGGGAGGGAAAACGATGGCAACCCGTGAAAGAGAAAAGGCGGCCAAGCGTGCCCAAACCAAGGACATGCGCCCGCGCGCCAGCCTGAAATACGTCCATCTTTCGGCTAGCAAGGTTAAGATCGTCATCGATCTGATCCGTGGCAAGCCCGTCCAGGAGGCCCTTGGCATCCTGATGTATACCCCCAAGGCGGCTACGCCTGTTGTGACCAAGCTGATCAAATCGGCCATGGCCAACGCCGAAAACAACTTGAACCTGGATCCTTCCACGTTGTATGTTGCGGAAGTGTACGCGGGTCAGGGGCCGACGCAGCGCCGTGGCGTGCCGCGTGCCCGTGGCCGCATGGATGTCATCAAAAAGCGCAGCAGCCACATCACCGTGGTGCTCGACACGATCAAGTAGTCGATAGAACTGGGAGGGAACCTGATGGGCCAGAAAGTTAATCCTCACGGCGCGCGCGTTGGCGTGATTAAAAACTGGGATACCCGCTGGTACGCCGGTAAAAAGAATTTTGCCGACAACCTGGTGGAAGATTTCCAGCTCCGCGAGTATTTAAAGAAAAAGCTCTACGCGGCTGGTATCTCGCACATCGAGATTGAGCGCAGCGCCAACAACCGCGTTATCTTTAACATTCATGCCGCCCGCCCGGGCATCATCATTGGCCGCGGCGGCGCCGGTATCGAGGCGCTGAAAAAAGAGGTCGAAGGCAAGCTGGGCGCCGGCCGTACGGCTATCGTGAACATCGTCGAAGTCCGTAACGCCGATGTCGATGCGCAGCTTGTGGCCGAAAACATCGCCGCGCAGCTGGAAAAGCGTACCAGCTTCCGCCGCGCGATGAAAATGGCGATGCAGCGTGCCATGAAGGGTGGCGCCAAGGGTATCAAGACCATGGTGTCCGGCCGTCTGGGCGGCGCTGAAATTGCCCGGACCGAGCATTATCATGAGGGATCCATTCCGCTGCAAACCTTGCGTGCGGATATCGATTACGGCTTTGCCGAGGCGCATACCACCTATGGCCGCATCGGCTGCAAGGTCTGGATTTACAAGGGCCAGGTTCTCCCCAAGGTGAACAAGCCCGCCAAAGAGGGAGGGAAATGATATGTTGATGCCCAAGCGCGTCAAGCGCCGCCGCGTATTCCGCGGGCGCATGAAGGGCCGCGCCAACCGGGGTAACTTCGTTTCTAACGGCGAATTTGGCTTGATGGCGACGCAGCCCGGCTGGGTGACCAGTCAACAGATCGAGGCGGCCCGTATCGCGATGACCCGTTTCATCAAGCGTGGCGGCCAGGTTTGGATTAAGATTTTCCCGGATAAGCCGGTAACGCAAAAGCCGGCAGAAACCCGCATGGGTTCGGGCAAGGGCTCCCCGGAATACTGGGTGGCTGTTGTCCGCCCCGATCGCGTGATGTTTGAAATTGCCGGCGTGGATGAGGCCACTGCGCGTGAAGCGCTTCGCCTGGCCAGCCATAAGCTGCCGGTAACCTGTAAGATTGTCAAGCGCGAAGATACCAAGGCAGCCGAAGGGAGCGGTGAGCGCAATGAAGGCTAAGCAGTTCCATGAGATGTCGACGGCCGAACTGACCGAGCGCGAGCAGACGCTCAAATCCGAGCTGTTCAATCTCCGCTTTCAAATGG
The DNA here is from genome assembly GCA_029006015.1 of bacterium. Lineage (GTDB taxonomy): Bacteria > Bacillota > Clostridia > Christensenellales > SUG1161 > SUG1161. The sequence continues at coordinate 34,942 of JAQXFY010000065.1, read as the reverse complement.
CGATCGGCCAGTTGAACAACCCGATGACGATCCGCCAGTGCCGCAAGGACATTGCGCGCGTCAAGACCATCCTGCGCGAGCGTGAGCTCAAAACGCAGGCGCAGTGATGAGAGGAGGAGCGTTCATGTCCGAAGAGCGCAACATGCGCAAAGTCCGTGTGGGCACGGTAATCAGCGATAAGATGGATAAAACCGTTGTTGTGCAGATGAAAACGCGCGTGCAGCATCCGCTGTACGGCAAGATCGTTAACCGCACCATCAAGCTGAAGGCCCATGATGAAGAGAACGCCTGCGGCGTGGGTGACCGCGTCCGCGTAATGGAAACCCGGCCGCTGTCCAGGGAAAAACGCTGGCGCGTGGTCGAGATTATCGAAAAGGCGAAGTAAGGCCACACGAGGAGGGTATAGACCATGATTCAACCGCAAACCCGGCTGAAGGTGGCCGACAACACGGGCGCAAAGGAAATTATGTGCATCCGTGTGCTGGGCGGTTCCTTCCGCAAAACGGCGGGCATTGGCGATACCATCGTGGCTTCCGTTAAGACCGCCACGCCCGGTGGCGTGGTGAAAAAAGGCGAAGTGGTCAAGGCGGTTATCGTTCGCACCGCTAAGAGCATCCGCCGTCCGGACGGCAGCTACATCCGTTTCGATGACAATGCCGCTGTTATTATCAACGATCAAAAGCAGCCCCGTGGCACCCGTATCTTTGGGCCCGTGGCGCGCGAACTTCGCGACCGCGATTACATGAAGATTGTATCGCTGGCGCCCGAAGTGCTGTAAGGGGAGGACATCACGATGAACACATTGCATGTTAAAAAAGGCGATACCGTGATGGTCATTTCCGGCAGTGATGCTAACCTGCGCGATAAGGAAGGCAACCATACCGCTAAAATCGGCAAGGTGCTTTCGGCCAGCCCCAAGGCTGGCACCGTGGTGGTGGAAGGTGTCAACATCCGCATCCGCCATACCCGTGCGCGCGGCGGCCAGAATGGCCAGCAGCAGGAAGGTGGGCGCATCGAGCGCGAAATGCCCATCAGCGCCTCCAAGGTAATGCTGTACTGCGAAAAGTGCAAGAAGCCGACCCGCATCCAGCACAAGCTGGATGGCGACAAGAAAACCCGCGTGTGCAAGCATTGCGGCGCGGATTTGGGCTGACGGGCCGGGAGGGAGTAAACGATGAGCCGTTTAAAGGATAAATACCTCAAGGAAGCCGTTCCGGCGCTGGAGCAGCGCTTTGGTTATAAGAATATCAACCAGGTGCCCAAGATGGATAAGATCGTTATCAACATGGGCCTTGGCGATACGCGCGATAACCCCAAGCTGCTTGAAGCCGCTGTGCGCGACCTGACCATCATTGCCGGCCAGAAACCGCTGGTTACCAAAGCCCGCCGTTCCATCGCCAACTTTAAGCTGCGCGAGGGGATGAGCGTTGGCGCCAAGGTAACGCTGCGCGGGGAGCGGATGTATGAGTTCTGTGATAAGCTGATCAACATCGCTCTGCCCCGGGTACGCGACTTCCGCGGAGTGTCCGCCACCTCCTTCGATGGCCGCGGCAACTATGCCATGGGTATCAAGGAACAGCTGATTTTCCCGGAAATCGAGTATGATAAAGTAGAAAAGATCCGCGGCATGGATATCATCTTTGTAACCACGGCCAAGACCGACGAGGAGGCACGCGAGCTGTTGCGTCTTCTCGGCATGCCCTTCGCCCAACAGTAAGGAGGAAACGGAAATGGCCAAAAAAGCCCTGATTAACAAGCAGCAGAGCACTCCTAAATTTTCCACCCGCGCTTATACGCGCTGCCGCCTGTGCGGCCGCCCCCATGCGGTGCTTCGGAAATATGGCATCTGCCGCATTTGCTTCCGTGAGTTGGCCTACAAGGGCCAGATTCCCGGTGTCAAGAAGGCCAGCTGGTGACGGCGGCGTAGTGAAAGGAGGCATTTGACATGGTGGTTACCGATCCCATTGCCGATATGCTCACGCGCATCCGCAACGCGCTGGTGACCCGGCGTGAAACGGTGGTTGTGCCGGCTTCCCGTATCAAAAAGGCGATTGCCCAGATTTTGCTGCAGGAAGGGTATATCAAAGGCGTAGAACTGCAAAACGATGCTCAGGGGCCCAACATGGTCCTTACCCTGAAATATGGTGCTGACCGCGAGCGTGTTATCACCGGCCTTAAGCGGATTTCCAAGCCCGGCCTGCGCGTATATGCCGGCCGCGATGAAATCCCGAAGGTGCTGGGTGGCTTGGGCATTGCCATTCTCTCGACGTCCAAGGGCATCATGACCGATCGCGATGCCCGCACCGAGGGTGTCGGCGGGGAAGTGCTGGCTTACATCTGGTAAGCCAAGTTAGACGGAGGTGTAAACACAATGTCTCGAATCGGCAAGATGCCGGTCAAGGTCCCCGCCGGTGTTACGGTTACCGTGGCTGGGGATAATACCGTAACGGTAAAGGGCCCGAAGGGAACGCTGACCCAGAAATTTGCCCCCGCGATGACCATCGCGCAGGCAGATGGCGAAGTAACGGTTTCCCGGCCCAACGATGAAAAGGAAAACCGCGCCCTGCACGGTTTGACCCGCGCGTTGATTTTCAACATGGTGACGGGTGTTACCACGGGCTATGAGCGTGCGCTGGAACTGGTTGGCACGGGTTACCGCGCCCAGAAGCAGGGCAATAAGGTGACGCTGCAAATCGGCTTCTCCCATCCTGTGGAGATTCCGGAGCAGGCTGGTATCACGCTGGAAGTGCCCGCGCAGAACCAGATCGTGGTTAAGGGCATCGATAAGCAGCAGGTTGGTGAAATCGCCGCTTGCATTCGCCGTATCCGTCCGCCGGAGCCGTATCACGGCAAGGGCATCCGTTATAAGGACGAAGTGGTTCGTCTGAAAGCGGGCAAGGCTGGCGGTAAGGGCGGCAAGAAATAACGGGGGAGTGGCAACATGATCAGCAAGCCAGATAAAAATGAATTGCGCAAAGTGCGCCACAACCGCGTGCGCCAGCGTATTTCCGGCACGGCGGAGCGCCCGCGCCTGAATGTTTACCGCAGCACCAACCATATTTATGTGCAGATCATCGACGACCTGGCCGGGCATACCCTGGTTTCGGCTTCGTCCATGGAAGCTGACCTGCGCGATCAGATCAAGGATCTGGATAAGAAGGGCGTTGCCCATCTGGTTGGCAAGCGCGTTGGCGAGCGTGCCAAGGAAAAGGGCATAGAGGCCGTTGTGTTTGACCGCGGCGGTTACCTGTACACGGGGCGTGTGGCGGAAGTTGCCGCCGGGGCCCGTGAAGCCGGGTTGAACTTCTAAGACGGGAGGGTTTGTTCCATGCAGGAGAGAATTAATGCTTCCACGCTGGATCTTAAGGATCGCCAAGTAGCGGTCAACCGCGTGGCAAAGGTTGTCAAGGGCGGCAAAAACTTCCGTTGGAGCGTTTTGATGGTGGTTGGCGATGGCAACGGCCATGTAGGCTGCGGCATCGGCAAGGCCAGTGAAACCATGGAAGCTACCCGCAAGGGCATCGAAGATGCCAAAAAGAACATGGTCAAGGTTGCGACCGTCGGAACAACGATCCCCCACCGTGTGGAAGGACGTTTTGGCAGCGGCCATGTGTTGCTGCTTCCGGCCGAGGAAGGCGCCGGCGTTATCGCAGGCGGCCCGGTTCGTGCGGTGCTGGAGCTTGCCGGGATTAAGGATATCCGTTCCAAATCCTATGGCTCCAACAACCCCATCAACTGCGTCAAGGCCACCATTGAGGCGCTTAAGCAGCTGAAAACCGCGGAGGAAACCGCCAAGTTGCGCGGCCTTCCGGTTGAACGGCTGCAGGGCTGAGGAGGGATGATCGATGGCTAAGGTGAAGATCACGCTCATCAAGAGCACAAACGGTTGCCTGCAAAAGCAAAAGGCCACCGTCGAAGCGCTGGGCCTCAAGAAAATCCGTCAGAGCGTCGTGCATGAGGACAACGAGATGATCCGCGGCATGGTTTTCCGTGTGCGCCATCTGGTTACCTGCGAGCCTGTTGCGGAATAATCGGAGGGAATCGGTATGAAATTACACGAGTTGCAACCTGCCCCCGGCTCCCGCACGGAGCGCCGCCGCGTTGGCCGCGGCATTGGCTCCGGTATGGGAAAAACCGCTACGCGCGGGCATAAGGGGCAGAAGGCCCGTTCGGGTGGCGGCGTGCGCATCGGCTTTGAAGGCGGCCAGATGCCCATCAACCGCCGTCTGCCCAAGCGCGGGTTCTCCAACAGCCGTTTTACCAAGGTATATGCGGGTGTTAATGTCAGCGCTCTGGAGCGGTTTGAGGATGGCACCGAGGTAACGCCCGAACTGCTTCTGTCCACCGGTGTGGTCAGCAAAGCGATGGACGGCATCAAAATCCTGGGTGATGGCGAGTTAACGCGTAAATTAACGGTAAAAGCCAATGCGTTCAGCCAATCTGCGAAAGCAAAAATTGAAGGAGCGGGTGGGTCCGCCGAGGTGATTTAACATGTTGCAGACACTCCGTAATGCCTGGAAAATCCCGGAATTGCGTAAAAAGATTATTTTTACGCTTATCGTACTGTTCATTTACCGGCTTGGATGCTGGATTCCGGTGCCTGGTGTTAGTTCCGAAGTGATGCAAACACTGGTGGCCGAAAACCCCCTGTTTGGGTTGATGGACATCATCTCGGGTGGTTCGTTCGCAAACTTCACGCTGTTTGCGCTCGGCATTTCGCCTTACATCACGGCCAGCATCATCATCCAGCTGCTAACGGTGGCCATTCCCGCCTTGGAGCGGATGGCCAAGGAAGATGAAAATGGCCGCCAGAAGCTGAATGCCATTACGCGCTATTCCAGCATTGGATTGGCTTTGATCGAAGCCATTGGGTTTATCGTCACCCTGAACCAGAACGGCTTGCTGGTTGAAAAGGCCAACTGGTTTACCTACATTGTCATTGCCTTTACGGTAACAACCGGTGCGGCGCTTGTCATGTGGATGGGTGAGCAGATCACGCAAAAAGGTATCGGCAACGGCATCAGCCTGCTGATCTTTGTCAGCATTGTGGCCCGTCTGCCCAGCATTATCGTGCAGATTTATAAGACGTGGGCGAGCAACCCCTGGATGTATGCCATTATTGCTGCCGGCGCGATTGCGCTGATTGCCCTGATTACCTTTATCGACCTGGGCGTGCGGCGCATACCGGTGCAATACGCCAAGCAGCAGAAAGGGCGCAAGCTTTATGGTGGGCAATCCACCCATCTGCCGCTGAAGGTCAATTCCGCCAGCGTGTTGCCGATCATCTTCGCGATCTCTTTCCTGACGTTCCCGCGTTTGATCGCGCAGTTCTTCCCGGGAACCGGCTTTTATAACTTTGTCAACCGGTATCTTTCGGGCGGATGGATCTATGTTGTCCTGTACATGTTGCTGATCTTCGCGTTTACGTTCTTCTATACCTCCATCACCATCAACCCGCAGGATATCGCCAAGAACCTGCAGCAGTATGGTGGGTTTGTGCAGGGGATCCGCCCGGGCAAACCGACGACGGAGTACATCAAGCGCATTTCGGGAAGGTTGACGTTCTTCTGCGCCATCTTCCTGTCCATTGTGGCGATTATTCCGTTGCTGTTTTCCGCAGGATCTGGCCTGCAGCAAATCTTTAGCGCGTCTTCCATCCTGATTATGGTCAGCGTAGCGCTTGAAACCAGTAAGCAGTTGGAAAGCCAGATGCTGGTTCGCAATTACAAGGGCTTCCTGAATTAAGGGATAGGATATGAAAATCGTTTTACTCGGTCCTCCGGGTGCAGGAAAAGGTACGCAGGCGGTGCGCTTGGCCCAGAAACTGGGCCTTGTGCATCTTTCGACCGGCGACCTTTTCCGTGCCCATATCAAAAATCAAACGCCCCTTGGCCGTAAGGTGAAGGGGCTGATGGATGCAGGGCAGCTGGTACCCGATGATGTGACGTGGCAGCTGGTTGCCCAGCGTATTGCCGAAGATGACTGTGCCGGTGGGTATATTCTGGACGGATTTCCCCGCACCATTCGCCAGGCGGAGCTGCTGGGCGAACAGGAAACGCTGGATGCCGTTATCGACATCGAGGTGGACGGGGATGTTCTGATGCACAGGCTGTGCGGGCGCAGGGTATGTGTTGCCTGCGGCGCGCCGTATCACACGTCCCACTATACGGGCGATACCTGCACGCGGTGCGGCGCTGCTTTGATGCAGCGGGACGATGACCGGCCCGAAACCGTCAAAAGCCGCCTTGCGGTGTATGAAGCGCAGACGGCCCCTCTGATTGCCTATTATCGGGAACGCGGCTTGCTTAGGCCCGTGGATGGCGCTCAGGAGACGGAAAACGTTTTTGCAGAAATTCTGCGTCTGCTGGGGGTGGCATAATGGCGCTGTGTAAAAACCCCCATCAGATTGCCCTGATGCGGGAAGCCGGACGGCTGAATGCCATTGCTTTGCAGGCGGTAAAAGCTGCCATTGCCCCGGGTGTGACGACGCTTGAGCTGGATCAGGTGGCCGAGCAGGCCATCCGCCAGGGCGGCGGGGTGCCCAGTTTTAAAGGGTACATGGGCTTCCCGGGCAGCATTTGCGCTTCCGTCAACCAATGCGTGGTGCATGGCATTCCGGGCAACAGGCGGTTGCGCGAAGGGGATATCGTCAGCATCGATATCGGTACCATTCTGGAAGGCTGGCAAGCCGATATGGCCGATACCTTTGCGGTTGGGGAGATTTCTCCCGAAGCCCAGCGCTTGATCGATGTAACGCGCGGCTGCTTTGAGGAAGGCCTCAAGGTGCTGCGCGAAGGGGCGCGCTTGGGCGATTATGGCGCAGCGGTACAGCGTTATGCCCAAAGCCATGGCTGCGGCGTTGTACGGGCGCTGACGGGGCATGGCATCGGGCGCAACATGCACGAGGAACCCAGTGTCCCCAACTTTGGCCGGGAGGGTACCGGGCTTAAGCTTAAGCACGGCATGGTGCTGGCGTGTGAGCCCATGATTACCGCCGGTACCTGGCAGGTGGAAACGCTGGGGGACGGCTGGGCGGTGGTCACGATGGATGGCAGCCTGGCTGCACACTATGAACACACCGTGCTGGTGACGGAGGATGAGCCCCAAATCCTGACGCTGCCGTAACCAAAGGGGAGGTTTCATGGCAACATTTGGCCCGGATATCGGGCGAGTGGCAATATCCAGGGCCGGGCGCGATCGGGGAAGGGCATTTTTGATCGTGGCTGCCGGTTCGGATTATGTGTATCTGGCGGATGGTGACCTGCGTGTGTTTGCACATCCCAAAAAGAAAAAGCTAAAACATGTGGCGTTGAAGCCGCAAGTAGCGGAAAATTTTAGGGAAAATGTGCTAAAAGGCGCCTTTGTGCTTGACAGCGATGTCAGAAAAGCGCTAAAATTACTAGGTTATTCCGCATGCCAAATCAACATGGGAGAGGAGCGAGCGAATGCCCAAGGATGACGCTATTGAGGTAGAGGGCGTAGTTACCGATAGTAACCATGATATGTTTACCGTGGAGCTACCCAACGGGCATAAAATTATCGCCCATGTTTCGGGCAAGCTGCGTCGGTATAACATCCGCGTCTATGCAGGCGACAAGGTCAAGGTGGAATTATCCCCCTACGACTTAACGCGCGGGCGCATCACATGGCGCGATAAGGCCTGATGAAAGTCCATTTTGTATAGAGGGGTAAGGAGGATACATCCCATGAAAGTTCGTCCGTCGGTTAAGAAGATTTGCGAGAACTGCAAGATCATCAAGCGCAAGGGCAAGGTCATGGTGATCTGCTCGGACAAGCCCAAGCACAAGCAACGCCAGGGTTAAACCAGGCAAAACCCCACAGGGCGGCTGTACCTATCTGCTTTGGCGTACGGGCAGGCGGGTAACCTGGTGGGTTTGACGTGCGCCCGATAACTCCCTACATTATTCGGAGGTGTAACAAAAAACATGGCTCGTATTGCTGGCGTCGACCTGCCCCGCGAAAAGCGCGTAGAAATCGGCCTGACGTATATCTATGGCATCGGCCGTACCACGGCGCAGAAGATCCTGGCTGCTACCGATATCAACCCCGATACGCGCGTGAGCGACCTTCAGGAAGCTGAAGTCAACCGCCTGCGCGAGTATATCGATCACAATCTCCATGTGGAAGGCGATTTGCGCCGGGAGGTGTCGCTCAACATCAAGCGTTTGGTGGAGATCGGCAGCTACCGTGGCGTGCGTCACCGCAAGAGCCTGCCCGTGCGCGGCCAGAACACCAAGCAGAATGCCCGCACCCGCAAGGGTCCGAAGAAACAGGTTGCCGGAAAGAAAAAGGCCGGTAAGTAAGCATAGGAGGTTGAGACGAGATGGCCAAGCCAACCAAGCGTCAAGCGACGCGCAAGCGGCGTGAACGCAAGAATATCGAGCGCGGGGTTGCCCATATCCGTGCTTCGTTCAACAACACCATCGTTACCATGACCGATACTGCCGGCAACACGCTTTCGTGGGCCAGCGCAGGCGGCCTGGGCTTCCGCGGCAGCAAGAAATCTACGCCCTTTGCGGCGCAGACGGCGGCTGAAGTGGCGGCCAAGGCGGCGATGGAGCATGGCCTGCGTACGGTGGAAGTGTATGTAAAAGGGCCCGGATCCGGCCGCGAAGCGGCAATCCGTGCGTTGCAGACCGCGGGTCTGGATGTGACGATGTTTAAAGATGTCACCCCCATCCCGCACAACGGTTGCCGTCCGCCCAAGCGCCGGCGCGTATAACCGAGAAAGGGGTATCATAAATGGCTAGATATACCGAGTCGGTGTGCCGCCTGTGCCGCCGTGAAGGCACCAAGCTCTTTTTAAAGGGCGATCGCTGCTATGGCGCCAAATGCGCCGTGACCCGCCGCAACAGCGCCCCTGGCGAGCATAAGCAGAGCCGCCGCCGCGTTAGCGAATATGGCCACCAGCTGCGTGAAAAGCAGAAGGCCCGCCGTACCTATGGCGTGTTGGAGCGCCAGTTTGAAGGCTACTTTGACGAGGCCGAGCGCATGAAGGGCGTCGCGGGTGAAAACCTGTTTGAATTGCTCGAGCGCCGGTTGGATAACGTGGTATACCGCATGGGGTTCTGTGCTTCCCGTGCGCAGGCGCGGCAGTTTGTTACCCATGCGCATTTCACCGTCAACGGCAAGAAGGTTAATATCCCCTCTTACCTGGTCAGCGCGGGGGATGTCATTGCCGTCAAGCAGCAGAGCCGGGATATCGCCCGCTTTAAGGAAGCCCGTGAGGGTGCGGATCGCGTGGTGCCGGGCTGGCTGAGCTTTAATGCCGATGGGCTGGAGGGCACCGTGGTGCGCCTGCCTGTTGGGGATGACATTGACCTGAGCATCCAGCGCCAGCTGATTGTTGAATTGTACTCGCGCTAATTCTTATTAAGAATCCGGCGCATACAGTGGGCAAGGAGGATTCTGATCGATGTTCGAAATGGAGGAAAAGCCCCGCATTGAGTGCATAGAGACCGATGCATCTGGTTGCTATGGCAAGTTTGTGGTGGAGCCCTTGGAGCGTGGCTTTGGCACGACGCTAGGCAATTCTCTGCGCCGCGTGTTGCTGTCTACTTTGCCCGGCGCGGCAATTGTTAGCATCCGCATCGATGGCGTGTTGCATGAGTTTTCCACTGTTCCCGGCGTCAAAGAAGACGTGACGGAAATTGTGCTGAACATGAAGGAAGTAGCGGTTAAGCTGCTGACGGATACGCCCAAGTCGCTTTTGATCTCGGTCAAGGGGCCTTGTGAGATGACGGCTGCGGATCTTGCCGTGGATGCCGAAGTTCAGATCATGAACCCCGATTTGCACATTGCCACGCTTAACGAGGATGCCCGCCTGACGCTGGAGCTGACGGTGGATCAGGGCCGCGGATATAGCACGGCGGACCATAACAAAAAATCCGGCATGCCCATCGGCGTGATTCCGATTGATGCCATCTTTACGCCGGTTCGCCGGGTCAACTTTGCGGTGGAAAATACCCGCGTTGGCCAGGTGACCGATTACGATAAGCTGACGCTGGACGTATGGACCAACGGCACCCTGTCCCCGGCAGAAGCCACCAGCATGGCGGCCAAGGTACTGGTTGAACGCCTTGAGCTGTTTGCCGAGCTGGACGCCTGTGTACCGGTATCCGAACCTTCGTCGGAGCGTGTAGGCGGCACAGGGGATAAGACGGTGGATATGGCCATCGAAGAGTTGGAGCTTTCGGTGCGCAGCTATAACAGCCTCAAGCGCGCTGGCATCAACACGGTGGAGGATTTGATTTCTCGCAGCGAGGCCGAAATGATGAAAGTGCGCAATCTTGGCCGTAAATCGCTGGACGAGGTTATTCAAAAGCTGGCCGTGCTGGGCATGGGCCTGAAAAGCGGCGACGAATAACGGCCGCAGACGCTGAAGGAGTGAATTCGCATGGGAACTCGCAAACTCAACCGCCCCACGGATCAACGCATGGCCTTGCTGCGTAACCAGACCACTGCGCTTTTGTGGAACGGCCGTATCGAAACCACGGAAACCCGCGCAAAGGAAGTCCGCTCGCTGGCGGAGCGCGTGTTGACCCTGGCTATCGATACCTATAACGATAACGTAACGGTGACCAAGGACATCATCAACGACAAGGGCCAGGCCGTACCGACCGAGGTGCGCAACGATGCCCCGTCCAAGCTGGTGGCCCGGCGCCGCATGATGCAGATGCTGTATGATGTCAAGGAACTGCGCAAGGATGGCGAAAGCAAATCCGATTATCAGGATCGCACCAAGGACATCAAGCATCCCCTGATCGAAAAGATCTTTGGCGAGTTGGCGCCCAAATAGGACGAGCGCGCCAAGGAAAAGGGCGTACGCGGCGGCTATACCCGCATCGTTAAGATGGGGCCCCGGCGCGGCGATGCGGCTGAAATGGTCATTTTGGAACTGGTATAACCCAAACCGATAGCCACTTAAAACCGAACACGGCCGCTAGTGCCCGTGTTCGGTTTTGGTATGTCTAGGCATAAATGGGGAGGGGGAAAGTGTATGGCCCAGCCTCTGATCGAGGTGGAAAATGCCGTTTACGGATATGCCGGGGAGGAAACCCCCGTTTTAAAAGGCGTTTCCTTTTCCATTGAGGAAGGGGAATTTGTTGCCATTGTGGGCAGAAATGGCAGCGGGAAATCGACATTGGCCAAGCTGCTAAACGGCTTGTTTACCGTCAAGGAAGGCGCGGTGCGGGTAGCCGGGCTGGATGCTTCCAATCCGGATAATACCCGTGGGGTGCGCCAGACGGTCGGCATGGTTTTCCAAAACCCGGATAACCAGCTGGTAGCCAGCATCGTTGAAGAGGATGTGGCCTTTGGCCCGGAAAACCTTGGGGTAGAGCCGGCCCGCATGCGGGAGCTGGTAGCCCAGGCCCTGCGGGAGGTAGGCATGCAGGATAAGGCCAGGCGCAGCGTGCACGCCCTGTCGGGTGGGCAAAAACAGCGGGTGGCCATTGCCGGTGCGCTGGCCATGCGCCCGCGCGCCCTGGTGCTGGATGAACCTACCGCCATGCTGGATCCCGTTGGCCGCAAGGAAGTGCTGGAAGCTGTCCGCCGCCTGAACCGGGAGGAAGGCATAACCATCATCCTGATCACCCATTTTATGGAGGAAGTGCTTTCCGCTGGGCGCGTCATTGCTTTGGATTTGGGCAAGATGGTTTTTGACGGGCCGCCCAGGGACTTTTTTGCCGATGCGCAGCGCGTGCGTTCCCTTGGGCTGGATGTTCCCCGCATGGCGGAGCTGGCGCAGTGCCTGCGTGCAGGCGGCATGCCCATTGCGCAGGACGCCATGGAACTGGGGGAGGTGACGGAGGCAATATGCCGGTTGTTTTTGAAAACGTAAGCCATATCTACGCGCAAAACGGCCCCTTGGAAAGCATTGGGTTGTCGGAGGTCAACTTCAATATTACCGAGGGCGAACTGGTGGCCGTTATTGGCGCGACAGGCAGCGGTAAATCTACGCTGGTGCAGCACATCAACGGCCTGTTGCAGCCGACGCAGGGCCGCGTGGTGGTCTATGGCATGGATTTGGCCCAAAAGGATGTGCGCCGCAAGGTGCGCGCCAAGGCCGGGCTTGTTTTCCAGTATCCCGAATATCAGCTGTTTGAGGAAACCGTTGAAAAGGATATTGCCTTTGGGCCGCGCAACCTGGGGGTAGACGAAAAGGAGATCCCGGAGCGCGTTCGCGAAAGCATGGCGCTGGTGGGGCTGGAGGAAGGGCTGCTTTCCCGTTCCCCTTTTGAGCTTTCGGGGGGCCAGAAGCGCCGGGTCGCTATCGCCGGGGTATTGGCCATGAGGCCGGGCACCCTGATTTTGGATGAGCCCATTGCCGGTCTGGATCCCACGGGGCGGGATGATATCCTGCGGCTGATCCGTAAGCTGCACGGCCAGGGAAAAACCATTATCCTGGTATCCCACAGCATGGATGACGTGGCGTGGTTGTGTACGCGCGTGCTGGTCATCCGCCAGGGCAAGCTGGTGATGGACGGCGCCCCGCGCGATATTTTTTGCCGTGGGGAGGAGTTATCCGCCATGGGCCTGGATGCGCCCGAAACCTTCCGCCTGGCTGCGGAATTGGCGACGCGCGGCATCGATATACAACCCGGCCTGACCGTGGAGGAAATGGCGGGCCATATCCTGGAGGCGTGGAGGGAGGCTGGCCATGAGTAAGGATATTATGATGGGCCAGTTTGTGCCGGGGGATTCCTTCCTGCACCGCATGGATACCCGCTTCAAGCTGGCGCTGGCAATATGGTTTATCGTGGCGGTGTTTCTGGGCAAAACCTGGCTGGCCTACGGCGCGCTGACGGCCTTTGTCGTGCTGGCTATCGCGGCTTCCCGTTTGCCGGTGGGGCTGGTTTTTCGCAGCGTTAAGCCGCTTTTGTTTATACTGGTGTTTACCCTGGGCTTTAACCTGTTTCTGGTAAACGAGGGCGAAATCCTGTGGCAATGGCATTTTTTGCGGATTACACAGGGCGGTATCCGGCAGGCTATCCTGATGTCTGTGCGGCTGGTGATGCTGGTGATGGGTACCTCGCTTCTGACGCTGACCACATCGCCCCTGGATCTGACGGATGGGCTGGAAAGCCTGATGAAGCCGCTCAAATGGGTGCATTTTCCCGCACATGAGCTGGCCATGATGATGTCCATTGCCCTTCGGTTTATCCCCACTTTGATGGAGGAGGCCGACCGCATCATGAAAGCCCAGATGGCCCGTGGGGCGGATTTTGAATCGGGCAACCTGCTCCGGCGGGCCAAGGCCATGGTGCCGCTGCTGGTGCCGCTGTTTGTGGCGGCCTTTCGCCGGGCGGAGGATTTGGCCATGGCCATGGAAGCCAGGTGTTATCAGGGCGGGGAGGGGCGCACGCGCATGCGCCAGTTCCATGCCACTTGGCGGGATGCCGTTGGCTGTATATGCATGGCGGCGCTGACATGCGCCATGATCTTCCTATGAGGCGCATTTTGCTTGAAATCGAATATGACGGCACCGCCTATGCCGGGTGGCAGCGGCAGAACAATGGCCTTGCTGTCCAGCAATGCGTGGAAGAAGCCCTTGCCCGCTTGACGGGGGAAAACATCCGCATCACGGGGGCTTCCCGCACGGACGCGGGCGTGCATGCCCGCATGCAGATTGCGCATTTTGATACGGAATGCGCCATTCCGGCGGATAAATTTTGCTATGCCCTCAATACCAAGCTGCCGGATGATATCCGGGTTACCGCATCCCGTCTGGCGCCGGAAGGCTTTCATAGCCGCTTTTGCGCCAAGATCAAAACCTACCGCTATTGTATATGCGCAAGGCCCCATGCCAGCGCCATTTACCGCAACCAAAGCTGGCATGTGTTCGATGCCCTGGATGATGCCCGCATGGACCGCGCAGCCCGGCAGATGATCGGCACGCACGATTTTTGTGCTTTCCAGGCGGCGGGGGCTTCTACCAAAACCACGGTGCGCACCGTGGAGCGGGCGCGCGTATGGCGGGACGGGGATTTTATCTATCTGGAAATTGCAGGCAATGGCTTTTTGTATAACATGGTGCGCATCCTGGCGGGCACGCTGGCGCTGATTGGCGCAGGCAGGCTTCCCGAGGATGTGCTGGCGCGCATGATCGCCACGGGCGACAGGACGCTGGGCGGGCCGACAGCGCCGCCCCAGGGGCTGGTGTTATGGAATATTGAGCTGTTGGATGCCCCTTTTACGTTTGTTCGGCCGGATCCGCCAAAAACGGATAAGAAGGGCTGATTTTGCTCAAAAGGCCTTGACAAACAAGGCGTTAAGGGGCTAAAATAAGCATTGTGTCCGCTGTTGTTCGCCCCGGACAATGGGGGGCATAGCCTGGCCGCATGTTGTCCATCATGGGGCATGGGTGAAAGGTTGGTTTAGCGGGAGGAATTCATTGTGAATACCTATATGGCAAAACCCGGCTCGGTCGAACAGAAATGGTATGTGATCGATGCCAGCGGTTTGGTACTGGGCCGTCTGGCTACCAAGGTAGCGACGGTGCTGCGCGGAAAGAACAAGCCGCAGTTCACCCCCCATGTTGATTGCGGGGACTATGTCATTGTGCTCAATGCCGATAAGGTTGTTTTAACGGGCGACAAGCTCAACCAGAAGAAGTATCGTTCCCACTCCGGGTATGTCGGCGGTTTGAAAGAAACGTCGTACAAAGATCTGATGCAGAAAAAGCCCGAGTTCGTTGTGTACGAAGCGGTGCGGGGCATGATGCCCAAGGGCCCTCTGGGCCGCGCTATGATGAAAAAGCTGCGCGTTTATCGCGGCGGCGAGCATGAGCATCAGGCGCAGCAGCCCGAAGTCATGACGCTGTAATCGGGGGAGGAAACAGAAATGGCAACTGTGCAGTATCTTGGAACCGGTCGCCGTAAAAAGGCGGTTGCCCGTGTGCGGCTGCTGCCCGGCGAGGGCAATATCCTGGTCAACAAGCGCGATCTGGACGATTATTTCGGCCTGGAAACGCTTAAAATGACGGTTCGCGCTCCCCTGGAGCTGACGGAAACGGCCGGCAAGTTTGATGTGTTGGTTAATGTTTATGGCGGCGGCCTGAATGGCCAGGCGGGCGCTATCCGCCATGGCATCGCCCGCGCGCTGGTCAAGGCGGATGAGGAGCTGAAGGGCGCCCTGAAAAAGGCCGGTTACCTGACGCGCGATCCGCGTATGAAGGAGCGCAAGAAGTACGGCTTGAAGGCTGCCCGTCGTGCGCCGCAGTTCTCCAAGCGTTAAATTCCAAGCCCAGCCGTATGGCAGGAAAAATGGCATCCAAGCCCCTGTGCAATGCATGGGGGCTTTTGCTATATGGATGGTGCCGGCCGTGGGGAAAACTTCTCTCACCGTGCTTTTTGTGCGAACATGACGGTGCTTACGCATGCCTGCGGCATGGCGCTGACAAAGCTAAAAATTTACCTTACCCACTTGTAAGATACCCCAAAATGGTATAAAATAAACATGTAGCCAGAATCCATGGAAACAGGAGGATGATTTGAATGAAGAAATTTGTTTGCAGCGTATGCGGTTATGTTGCTGAAGGGGCTGCCCCTGATAAGTGCCCGGTGTGCGGCGCTCCCCAGGCCAAATTTAACGAGCAATCCGGCGAGCGCGCCTGGGCGGATGAGCATGTTGTCGGCGTGGCGCAGGGCGTGGAAGACGATATCCTGGCGGAGCTGCGCGCCAATTTCAATGGCGAGTGCACCGAGGTTGGTATGTATCTGGCGATGGCCCGTGTGGCCCACCGTGAAGGCTATCCCGAGATTGGCCTGTACTGGGAGAAGGCTGCCTGGGAAGAAGCTGAGCATGCCGCCAAGTTTGCCGAGCTGCTGGGCGAAGTTGTGACCGCTTCCACCAAGAAGAACCTGGAGATGCGCGTTGATGCCGAGAACGGCGCCTGCGCGGGCAAGAAGGAACTGGCCAAGCTGGCCAAGGCCCGTAACTATGATGCCATCCATGATACCGTTCACGAGATGGCCAAGGACGAAGCCCGCCACGGCCGCGCTTTCGAAGGCCTGCTGAATCGGTACTTCAAGTAAGAAAAGCGCCTGAAACAAGGCTTTTCCAAGAGGAGAAGGAGCAATCCTTCTCCTCTTTTTTCGTCCAATAGTGGAAAGGGTGGTGGAAAATCATTTCCCCTGTCCGCTCCCCAAGCAGACAAGGCGGGGCAACAGCCCCGCCACCAAAAGGAGAGAAGATTATGGAATGCGGTTACGCACGATGCTCCACCAACGAAACAAAGCAGGATATTGACTGCCAAGTATCGGTTTTGAAAGGCGCCAATCCTTTTCTCAAGCATCCCTCCCGTGGGCGTGCCGGAGCATGATGGGCATTCATCGGGGTGGGCGGGCGATTTGGGGCCGGGCTGTATGGTAATGGCAGCACAGCGATACCGGCAGGCAAGGGGCGTGGGTGGGCCTGTAGACCCCATGCCAGGGGCTTTTATCCGCCGACATAAAAATACCCCCATGCACCGGGCATGGGGGCGTTTGCTATCCCACGGAAAGGGGCAGAGCCGCGCTTAGCGGGTAAGCTCCGTCCAGAGCAGATCAAACTTGGAGATATCCTCGCCGGGGTCCAGGAAGGCCTCCAGCGTGTCGTAGGAATCCTCCGCGGGCAGGATGTCCGGCAGGGTGCCATCCTCCACCAGGCCTTCGGTCACGCCCTTTACGGGGCTGAAATAACCGATGTATTCCGCGTTGCGCTTGGCAATATCCTCCCGGCAGAGGAAGTTGATAAACTGCTCCGCCTCCGGGATCATCTTGCTGTTTTTGAGCACAACCATGTTGTCAAACCAAATGTTGCTGCCTTCCTCCGGCACGGCATAAGCCAGATTTTCGTTTTTACCCATGGCGGTTACCGCATCGCCGGAATAAACCACGGCCATCGCGGCGGCGCCGCGGCGCATGATATCCTTGGCGCTGTCCAGCGAGTAGGCCTGCAGCAGGGGCTTTTGGCTTATCAGGCGCTGCTTGGCCTTTTCCATGGCTTCATCGGAAAAATCGTTCAGGGAATAGCCTTCCATAATGAGGGCGATCCCCACGGCATCGCGCACGGAATCGATCATTAAAATCTTGCCGGAATAATCCTTGTCCCACAGAATGTCCCAGCTGGTCACGGGTTTTTGCACCTGGGTTTTATCATACAGGATGCCCAGCGTGCCCCACATGTAGGGAATGGAATAGGCATTGTCCGGATCAAAGCCTTTGTTGAGAACAAACTCGGAAAGATTGGCAAAATTGGGAATGTTATCCCGGTTGAGGGTGGCCAGCATATCTTCGTTGGCCATGCGCTCGATCATATAATCGGAAGGGAAGGCGACGTCCATTTCCGTGGTGCCCATTTTGAGCTTGGCATACATATCCTCATTGGTGGTGAAACGGATATACTTGATTTGGATGCCCGTTTCCTTTGTAAAATCCTTGAGGACGGAGGGATCGATATAATCCTCCCAGTTAAAGACGCGCAGCACCGGGCCGGACTGGCCGCAGGCAGTGGCGAAGGGGGCCAACAGCGCGATGATCAGCACCAACGCAAGCAGCCGAACCTTCTTCATGCAACATTCCTCCTTCAAATTAGAAACTGATAACGGAATCGCTGCGGCGGTTGATGAGCAGCAGCAACCCCAGTACCACGATAAACATCAGCGTCGACAGCGCGTTAAGTTCCGGCGTGACGCCTTTCCTGGCCATGGAATAGACCAGAACCGATAAATTCTGCACCTCGCCGGAGCAGAAGTAGCTGATGACAAAATCATCCAGCGACAACGTAAAGGCCAGCAGCCCCCCCGTGATAATGCCCGGCATGATTTGGGGGATGACCACCTTGCGGATGGCGCGGCCCGGCGTAGCGCCAAGATCGAGCGCGGCTTCATAGGTACGGGTATCCACCTGGCCAAGCTTGGGCAATACGGAGAAAATCACATAGGGCACGTTAAAGCCGATATGGGATAAAAGCAGCGTTAAAAACCCAAAGGGCAGGCGGGCAAATGTCATCACCACCATCAGGGATACGCCGGTGACGATATCGGGATTGAGCATGGGCAGGTAGGTAATGTTTAAAATGGCGTTGCGCACGCCGCGCCGGTAGGCATAGATGCCAAGCGCCGCTATCGTGCCAAACACCGTGGATATAACGGAAGAAAGTGCCGCCACCGCCAGCGTAATGTAGAGCGCCTGCAAAACGCCGTCGTTTCGCGGATTGGTAAAAAGCTCGATATACCATTTAAAGGAAAAACCGGTAAAGCCGCCCATATCGCCGGATTTGTTGAATGAATATACGATAAGCACCATCAGCGGCGCATACAGGAAAATCAGCAGCAGGGCCAGATACAGCTTGCGCAGCGGATAGCGAAAAGCCTGTTTCATGCGCGGCGCCTCCTTTTCTCGCGCGATTTACCCCGGTCCAGGTCGGCTTCAGATGCGCCGTTGACCATCCGCATGGACAACAGGATAAACAGCATCAGCACAATGCTGACCGCGCTGCCAAAGTGCCAGTTGCGGTAGATGGTAAACTGGCTTTCGATCAAATCGCCGATCAGCATCTGTTTGCCGCCGCCCAACAGCTTGGAAATAACAAACGTCGAGGCCGAGGGCATAAAGACCATCGTAATGCCGGAAATGACCCCCGGCATGGACAGCGGCAGCGTGATCTTGCCGAAAACGCGCACCGGGGTGGCGCCAAGATCATAAGCGGCTTCCACCAGGTGATGGTCCATTTTGCTCAGCGCGGTGTAGATGGGCAGCACCATAAAGGGCAGAAAGTTATAAACCATGCCCAGCACGATGGCCCCCTGGGTATTGAGCATGGGCGGGGGATCAGAAATGCCGATTTTCTGTAAAAACGTATAAATGATGCCGCCGCGCTCCAGCAAAAAGGCCCAGGCATAGGTGCGCAGCAAAAAGTTCATCCACATGGGCAGCAAAAACAGCACCAGCAGCATGTTGGCCCGCTTTAGCGTGCGGGAAGCCAGAATATAGGCAGCTGGGTAGCCCAGCAGCAGGCAGATGACGGTGCAGATCAGGGCCAGCCACAGGCTGCGCGCCAGCACCATCAGATAATCTTTTTCCAGGAAACGGGAAAAATGCTCCAGGGTAAAGCCGCCGTTATCGCTGGTAACGGAATAGTAAATGATAAGGCCCAGCGGCAGCAGGATAAACAGCGCCATCCACACCAGGTAAGGGTAACTTAAGGATTTACGCGTCATAACCCTTGTCCTCCATGGCGGCCGGGTCGGGCTCGAGCTCCTCGGCAAAGGCTTCCTCTGCCGCATCCGCATCAAAAACATTGACCTCAACCGCCTCGGTCGAATCCTTGGGCTGGGGCATGATGTGGATGTCATCCGGGCGGACAATCAACCCTACGCGGCTGCCAACCGGCCGGCTGCCGGTATCCTGGATGCGCCACTCAAAGCCGTCATCCGCGCGCACGATGATTTCGTTGAACATGCCCATAAAGGTAACGGAAATGACCTCGCCGGTGATATGGCCGTTTTTCTCATCCACGATGTAGATATCCTCCGGCCGGACGACAACATCCACCGCCTCGTCGGGGGCAAAGCCGGTATCGACGCATTCAAATTCCGCCCCGCCAAAGCGCACCAGGCAATCCTTGGGCATGATGCCGTCCAGAATGTTGGATTCCCCGATAAACCGGGCAACAAAGCGGTTCTTAGGCTCGTTATAAATGGAGGTGGGCGGGCCGATTTGCTGGAGCACGCCGCCGTTCATGACCACGATGGTATCGGACATGGTCAGCGCTTCTTCCTGATCGTGGGTAACATAGACAAAGGTGATGCCCAGCTGCTGCTGCATTTCTTTGAGCTCGCGCTGCATGCCCTTGCGCATCTTGAGGTCCAGAGCAGCCAGCGGCTCATCCAGCAGCAGCACCTGCGGCCGGTTGACGATGGCCCGCGCGATGGCAACGCGCTGCTGCTGCCCGCCGGACAGGCTGTCAACATGGCGGTATTCAAAGCCGGTTAAGTCCACCAGGCGCAAAGCATCCATGACGCGCTGGCGAACCTCGTCCTTGGGGCGCTTGTTGATGTGCAGGCCAAAGGCGATGTTATCAAAAACATTCATATGGGGGAACAGGGCGTACCGCTGAAAAACTGTGTTGAGCTGGCGCTTGTAAGGGGGAATGGTGGTAATATCCACCCCTTCAAACAGCACGCGCCCCTCATCGGGCTTTTCAAAACCACCCAGGATGCGAAGCGTCGTGGTTTTGCCGCAGCCGGAGGGGCCCAGCAGCGTGATAAACTCGTTACGGTTGATGTAAAAATCAACATCATCCAGCACGGTTACGCCATCAAACACCTTGGTGATGTGTTGAAGCTCAATCAGCTTTTCGGGCATGGTCATTCCTCCAAATCAGAAGCTGGGCGGGGTGGCGACCCACAGGATGCGCGCCGGCGTTTTACCGGCGTTTTCGATGCTGTGGGGTTGGGTGGCGCGGTAATAAAAGCTTTCGCCCTTGCGCGCGCGCTGAACACGCTCGCCCACATGCAAGCGGATGGCGCCCGACAGCACATAACCAAATTCCTCCCCGGCGTGGGGATCATCCACGGGGGTGGCGGCATCGGGCGGCAGCTCGATCAAAATAGGCTCCATATCGTTTTTTTGGGAATTGGGCACCAGCCATGCGGTGGCAATGCCGGCCTCATCGGTGCTGACAAAGATATCCTCCGGCCCGAACACCAGCTTTTCTTCCACCGGTTCGCTGAAAAAATCCCTCAGATCGGTGCCCAGTACCTCCAGAATATCGACAAGCGTGGCGATGGAGGGCGAGGTCTGGTCGCTTTCCAGCTGCGAGATAAAGCCCTTGGATAAATCGCAGCGGGTGGCAAGCTCCTGCTGTGTTAGGCCGTGCCGAAGGCGAAGGCGCCTGAGTTTATTGCCCAGTTGCATGCATTTATCCTCCCTCCAGAGCCGAAGGCCGCCAAAACAGGCCCGCGGTTTGAAAAAACTAAACCCTGCGTTTAGAAATAAAAAGTAAACCCGGGGTTTACTTTCCCTAAACAACTCGCTTATTAAAGCACATCCTATGCGGCCTGTCAAGACATAAAACCCCAAAATGTTGTGGCAATCGGGATGAAATGCTATAATGCCTGAAGTCAGCCCCGATGGGGCGCGTGAAGGAGGGGTATTGATGCGATATGATGCGGTGTGCGGCAAGGGGGCAACCCGGGTATGGGTGCCCGAAACGCCGGAAGGTGCGCCGATGACATATCCGTTGCAACAAATGCTGGGGGCGGGGGAGCATACCGTCACCTTTACCCTTGTACCGGCTCAGGATGGCGTGGCCGGCACGGTGGCCTGGAACAGCGTGCAGCGCCTGATGACGGGCGCCAGGGAAATGCTGATGCCGCTGCATATGGCCGATGGGTTTGCCTTTAGCGTGGAAGGGGGCCCCAGGGTGGCCCTTCAAAAAGGGCAGGCGCTTGAGGTAAAGCTTTCCTTTACCCTGTCCGGCAGCCGGCAGGGCAATACATACAGCCTGGTGGCGGGCGGCGTGGCGCTGGTGCAGGATGCCCCTTTCCAGCCGCCGGCATCCCGGCCCACCTGCGAGTTTGCCGATATCGGCGTGCTGGGCGTGGTCAGCCTGAAGGGCGGGTTTGACATCAGGGATTTATCCCACGCCATTTTGGGTGCCGTCGATGGCGGCGATGTGGAGGAGCAAAACCCCGTATCCACGCAGGACGGGCGTGTTTTCCGGGTTGGGCCCGGGCATCGCTTCCATAAAATACAGGATGTTCTGGCCTGCCTTAAGGGCGGCGACGTGGTGGAGGTGGAGGGCGGATGCACCTACCCGGGGCACATCAACCTGCCGGCCTGCCTTGAAACCAGCCGGGAAAAGCCCATCATGATCCGCGGTATCGCCCGGCAGGGCAAGCGGCCGGTTATCAAATCCACCCACGGCAACTATGTTTTCCAGGTGCATGCCGACCATGTGGTGCTGGAAAATATGGAAATTATCGGCAACCTGACGGACGTGCTGCACCGGGCGGGCAAAAAGGAAAGCGTCTTTACCGGGCGCAACGCGGGCGATTTGCAGACGCGCAACCTTCATTTTGAAACCACTTTCTTTGGGGTTCACCAGGTTGGGGATAACCTGACGGTGCGCCGCTGCCTGGTGCGGGATAATCGCCAGGGCATCATCAGCTCCGATTTTGGCTCCGGCTCCATCACGGTGGAATATTGCGAGTGCTATCATAACGGCGCCGGCGGGGGCGATCATAACCTGTACCTGGCCACGGACGAGGTGTGCCATCCCGAGGCGGTTGCCCGCGTGCAATATTGCTACATCCATGATTCGGTATCCGGCAACGGCCTTAAAACCCGTGCCGCCCGCAATGAAATTTACTTTAACTGGTTTGAAAACAACTATCACCAGAGCATGGAGCTGATCGGGCCCGATCCGGGCTACCAGGAGGGCGTGGGCTATACCTCCGCCGAAAAGCTGCGCGCCATCGATCCTACCTATGGCGAGCATACCGTGCGCGAGGACAGCGATGTGGTGGGCAACGTCGTCATTGAAAAAATCGGTGCGGCGGTGCGCTGCGGCGGCGATGGCACGGGCAGCCTGTGGAGCATGCCGGAAACAACCTATGGCCACGGCATGACGTTTGGGCGCTACCGCTTTGTCAACAATACCTTTATCCGGCATGGGCGCGGCAATTTCCCCTGCATCCGGCTGGAGTTTGGCGTGGAAAGCGTGGAATGCTATAACAATGTTTTCTACCGCCATCCCGATGCCGCAGGCAACATGCCCATCGAAGTGGTGGCCGAGTGCCTGGATCAAAAAATTGTCAATACCGTCCAATGGGCGTCCGGCAAACGGTGCGTCAAGGGCAGCCATAACTGGGTACAGCCCGGCGCCAAGGGCGTGCCGCAGGAGTGGACGGATACCCTGGTGGGCGAGGATCCCGGCCTGGTGGATGTTACCCCCGGAACAAAGGATGTGCGCGTAAAGGCGGGCAGCCCGCTGGCCGGCGCTGGGGTGCAAATGGATAACACCGTGGCTACCTGGCCCGATTGGCATAACCTGCTTCCGGATTTTGGCCATTGGAATGAAGAGCATACCCGTGTGCTCAGCGATGTGCCGGATGAAAGCAAGCATGTGGCGGCCATGCACGATTTGACCAACCGCGATAACGCCTTCCCGCGCCCGCTGATGCAGCTGGAAAACGCCCCGGTTGATTCCCAAACCATGCAGGCGCCCCACGGAAAGGTAACCGGCCGGCCCAATATCGGTGCTTTTACCGATCCGGCGGAGGTTGTTTAAAACCGGGCATACAACCGGCACGAAACCGTTGGCGGGGGTACGGGCTGGGCCCGGCCCCCGCCTGTTTTTGATGGGCAGGGTGCCGCTGGCACAGGATAGGAGGCAGCCGGTTTAGGATGCGGCCCAAAATAAATGCCGATCAGGGCGCCGGGAGTATTCCCGGCGCCCTGATGCATGGTGGGGCTGGATAAAGCTTGGCGGGCAGCATGCCGCCTGTGGGGTTAGCTGTTTGGCGTTGGCTTTTTGGGGATGCGGCATAAAAAACGGGTTTCCAGCGGGTTGCTTTCAACATGCACGCTGCCGCCGCAATCTGCCAGCGTATCCTTGATGATGGCAAGCCCCAGGCCTTGCCCGGTGGGTTTGGTGGTAAAGCCGCGCTCAAAGATGCGCCCCAGGTGCTCGGTGGGAATGGGGCTGCCGTTGTTGGTAACAATAAAGGAAAAACCGGCGTCATCCTCATCCAAAATGATGTGCACGCGTCCCCCGCTTTCCAGCTGGCCTGCGGCATCCATGGCGTTGTCCAGCAGGTTGGCCAGCACGCGGCAGGCCTCCCATTGCTCCATGGGCAGCCCTTCCAGCGAGGTGCTGATGGAGCATTCAAACACCACGCCGCGGTCCTCGCAGGCATCGGATTTGGCCTGAAGCAGGGCGTTTACCGCCGGCATGCTGGTGCGCATCACGCGGGAGATGCGCCTTAAATCCGCGCTGACATGCTCCAGATAGCCGCGGGCATCATCGATATCGCCCAGGTCCAGCAGGCCGTATATCACCTGCAAATGGTTGAAAAAATCGTGCCGCTGCTGGCGCAGTGTCAGATTAAGGTTTTCTACCTGCGTCAGCGCCTGGGAAATGGCAAGCGCCTGATCGCGTGCGCGGTCCAGATCGTGGCTGCTGCGCAGCAGCGCCAGGCTGAGCGCCCATCCCGCCAGGCCGAGTCCCCACATCAGCCAGACCGAGCTGATGGGGAGCACATCCCGAAAAAAGGTGGCAATAACCAGCACCACCGGGATGGCGATGCAGATGATGATGCCCAGTATGCGGGAGATCTGGCCAGCCTTTTGTGCGTTGAATGTATTTGTAAGCGTCATATCCGGCCTCCTGACAGCGATGCGATTAAAGGGCAGGCTTGATGCCATGGCATGGGCCATGCTTTTTGAAACGTTTTTGATAAGAGCCCGGGGCAGCTATGCTGTGCCCCGGCAGGCGTTCCCTGCTTTCTATATTATAGGGCAATTCAAAAGGCCGATGCAAATGGAACGCAAAATTCGACACTTGGGCGCCGGAATGGCACCTTGCCGACGCCAGGGCTTGAGCATGGGAAAAAGGCGGTATACAATAGCCTCAACAAAAATACAGGGAGGGATTGCATGCTGGCGGCATTATCATGGGTAGGGGCGGAATGGACAGCGCTGGCCATCGTGCTGATGGTTATCGGGTTTGGCCTGATTATTCTGGAAATGTTTATCCCGGGCTTTGGCCTGCCGGGCACGCTGGGCACCATCAGCCTGCTTGCGGGCATTGTGCTTAAAAGCCAAACCTTTATGGAAGGGCTTTTGTGGTTTGTCGGCTCGGCCCTGCTGCTGGGGGTGGTGCTGCTGATAGTGGTTAAATCGGCCACCAACGGGCGGCTGGCCAAAACGCCGCTTATCCTAAAGGCGGCTGCCACCACGGAGGGCGGCTTTATTTCCAACGAGGATTTATCGGCCTTTAAAGGCAAAATCGGCACCACGCTGACCGTGCTGCGGCCCGCGGGCGTCGGCGTATTTGACGGGGTGCGGCTGGATATTGTTTCCGAAGGGGACTTTTTGCCGGCCAATGCCCAGGTGCAGATCGTGGCCGTCGAAGGGTGCCGCATCGTGGTGCGTTTGGCACCGCAATCGTGATATACTAAGGGCGTTCCCCCAAAATGGGGTTTGATTTGAAAGGAGAGAGGGTTATGGATCTTCTGACATTGGCTGTTGCCGGCGTACAGCCGCTGATGCTGCTGGGCATTATCGTGGTGGCCATCATCATTGCCATCGCCATTTTGTCCTACTTTGTGCCGCTTGGCCTGTGGATTACCGCGCTGGCTTCGGGCGTGAGGGTGTCCATCGGGTCGCTCATCGGCATGCGGCTTCGTAAAATTCAGCCGCAGCGCATTATCGAGCCGCTGATCCAGGCCACCAAGGCCGGTATCAAGGTTCCGCTGCCCAGCCTGGAAAGCCATTTCATGGCCGGCGGCAACGTCAAGCGCGTCATCAACGCCTTAATTGCCGCGCAGCGTGCGCAGATCCCGCTGGAGTTTTCCCGCGCTGCCGCTATCGACCTGGCAGGGCGCGACGTGCTTCAGGCGGTGCAGATGTCCGTTAACCCGCGCGTTATCGAAACGCCTATCGTAGCGGCCATTGCCAAGGATGGTATCGAGCTGCGCGCCAAAGCCCGCGTTACCGTGCGCACCAACATCGATCGCCTGGTCGGCGGCGCCGGCGAGGAAACCATCATTGCCCGTGTCGGCGAAGGCATCGTCACGACGGTAGGCTCGGCCTCCACGCACAAGGAAGTGCTGGAGAACCCCGATTCCATTTCCCGCACCGTGCTGTCCAAAGGCCTGGATGCCGGTACGGCGTTTGAAATCCTTTCTATCGATATTGCCGATGTAGACGTCGGCCGCAACGTCGGCGCCCAGCTGCAGATGGATCAGGCCGAGGCTGACCGCCGCATTGCCCAGGCCCGCGCCGAAGAGCGCCGCGCCATGGCTGTTGCGCAGGAGCAGGAAATGAAGGCCCGCGTGCAGGAAATGCGTTCGCACGTTGTCGAAGCCGAGGCCGAGGTGCCCAAGGCCATGGCCGAGGCGCTGCGCGAGGGTAAGCTGGGGGTTATGGATTATTACAACCTGCAGAACCTGCAGGCCGATACCAGCATGCGCGCTTCCATCGCCAAAAGCGACAACGGGCCGGTCAAACCTGAATGATAACGACGTTTTGTATCAACCCTCCGGGCGCCAAGCGCGCCCGGAGGGCACATGATAGGGAGGTGAAGCGCGGGTGGTGGAATTGATATTGGGCGGAATGTTCCCCATTTTCTTTTTTGTGGGCATGGTCATCCTGATAGTCAGCGCGGTTAAAAAGGCCAGCCAGGTAACCAATCATCCCAACGGGCAGCCCCCGCGTCCGGGAATGCCCACGCAGGGCCGGCCCGGCACGCCGTATCCGATGCCCCGTCAGGCGCCTGCGGCGCCCCGGCAACAGGCACCGGCAACTTATCAGATGCCGCTTTCGCAGGTGTCGCCTGCTTCACAACAGCAGGCCCAGCCCGCACAGGCTGATGGGCAGGGGCAAAGCCTCAGCTATGCTTCGCCCGAGGGAGAGGAGCCCCATGCCGAAGGGCATGCCATCGAGCCCCAACAGATGGATGTGGCGGCGACTTTGAGTTCCAACGAGGAGCCAACCCTGCATACCGATGCGCAAGCCGTCTTGCAGGCCATGGTACTGGGTGAGGCATTATCCCGCCGCGGCGGCCGCGCCCTTAACCGGAGGTGATGTGCATGGGCATTTCCTGCATGATCGCCGATGATGAACCCGGCATGCGCCTGCTGCTTTCGCGTATCCTGGAAAAGGTCGGCGGGTTTGATCTGGTGGCCCAGGCGCAGGAAGGGCAGCAGACGCTGGAGCTGTTTGAGCAGTTTCGTCCGCAGGTGGTATTTCTGGATGTGGAAATGCCTGGCATCAGCGGGGTGGAGTGCGCGCGCTATATTCAAGATGTATGCCCGCAGACGGTTTTGATCTTTGCCACCGCGCACGAGGGCTACATGCGGGAGGCTTTTGAGGTATATGCCTTCGATTACCTGCTCAAGCCCTTTTCGGCAGAGCGGGCGCTCAATACGCTGGAGCGTGTGCGCTCGGTGCTGACCGGCCGCAGCGGGCTTGCGGCAGAGCCTGTCCAGGCGCAGCGCCCGCGTGGGCTGCGCAAGCTGGCCGTCCGCACGCGGGAGGGCACCAGCTATGTGGATATGGATGATATCGTGCTCATCGAGCGCAGCGACAGGCAAAGCGTTATTTTAACGCAAAACGAGCGCATTGCCACCAGCGAATCGCTGACTGATATCGAAAAACGGCTGGATGGCCAGTATTTTTTAAGGTGCCATAAATCCTATATCATCAATTTGGCCTGCGTCAAACGGGTGGAGCCCTATGGCCGGTGGACATATGTTGTCAAACTGGAAGGCATCCGCGAGGATGCGCTGGCCACCCATGAAAAACTGCAGCAAATTGAAAGTGCGCTGGGGGCACAATAACCCCTGTTCACATCGTTTAGCCCGGGATGGCAGCCAATAGGCTGCCATCCTTTTTTCTATGGCGATGGAAAACAGGCTTTCTATTCCGGTGGTTATGGGCGGCCTTCGGTGCGGGAGTATTCATCCGCCAGGCTGCGGCCCAGGCGGCCTGGGCGGATATCGCGGCGCCATGCCGGTGCAAACCATGGACGGCGGCGGGAATATGCGGCATCGATTGAACTGGCAGGGCGTTATTGGTATAATAAAGCAGCGTTTTTTATCATTTAGGGGGGCATAGGCCATGAAATTGCCTGCCTGGCTGCATGCTGTTTTATCCAGACGCATTATCGAAACCGCCCCGGAGCGGGACAGCCGCATGCTTGCGCTGGAAGGGGCTTTTGGCGCTTTTTTAATCAACTTGATTTCCCCGTTTGTATCCATGTTTGCTAAAAATTTGGGTGCCGGCGATTTTCAATTGGGTTTGCTTTCGGGCCTGCCGCAGCTGGTGGGCGTGCTGGCCATGGTGCCGGGCGCGCTGTATCTGGGCAGCCGGAGGGATCAGCGGCGTATGGTCATGCTGCTGGCGCTGGGGATGGGCATTATCTACCCCCTGGCCGCGCTGACGCCGTATGCTGCGCCTGCCTGGCGGGTATGGGCCTATGTAGCGGTTATCTCGCTGGTCAACTGGCCGGCTTCGCTGTATAACGTGGCCATGCAATCCTTTGTGGCGGAGGTTTTTCCCGGCCCGATGTGCGCCCCGGCATATGCCAGAAGATCGCGCTATCAGCAGATCGGCTCCAACCTGGCTATCCTGGTAGGCGGGGTAGGGCTGGAATATTTGCCCATGGCCGTGTCCGGCGATCCCGCGCAGCAGGGGGCCATCCGCCAGATGATGTACCAGGCGTTTTTTGCAAGCGCGCTGGTGTGGTCCATCTGCCAGGTGATTATGCTATCGCGCATGCGCACCTATCAGCCTGCGGGGCAGTCTCGCCGGGCGGGGTGGGAAGAACTGCGCCAAACCCTTAAAGTGCTGTTTACCAGCAAAGCTTTTATCGGCTATTTGACGGTGGTGCTGCTTTTTCACATCAGCTGGCATATGGGGTGGACACAGTTTTTTATCTACCAGGTGGATTACCGCGATTGCACGGAAATCTGGCTGGCATCGTTTACCATTTCCTTTGGCATGGGCAGTTTGCTCAGCTATGCCTGGTGGTCCAGGCGTATGCAGCGCCACAGCAGCATCATGATCCTTGTGGTTGGCATGGCAGGGCTGGCATTTAACCCCGTGGGCATGATGATAGCGCCTACGCGCCTTGGAATGGTTGTTTGCCAGTTTATCGTGGGGCTGACAAACGGCGCTTTTGTGCTGCCGCTGTATGATGGTATGATCCGGGTATTGCCCGGCGAAATTCAAAACCGTTCGCTGGCCATTGCCGTCTATCAAACGGTGCTGGCCATTTCCAACGCTATTTTCCCGGTTGTCGGCGTGTGGATCTATCGGGGGTTGGGGGCGTGGATGCCGGGTGCTACCGCCATTGTGCTTTCGCTTAGCATGACGGCCTTTTTGCGTGCGCTGGCCGCCCTGAACTGCTGGCGCTATGCCCGCAGGCAAAAACACCTGGAAGGAAAAGAATAATGCTGGGAATCGTTTTTTTACTGTGCCATATTGCCCTGGGTATCGTCATCATGTGGCGTGTGCTGGGGGAACAGCTGCCCGCGGTTCGGGTGTGGGCCGGGGTGACATGCGGCATTATCATCCCCATGGTGGGGGTAATGCCCTTTGCTTTTATTTTTGATTTTACGCCGCTTGCCAATGTGCTGACGCTGGTGATTTCCATTGGCCTGGCGGTATGGGCTTGCTTGGCGCTGCCCCGGCCGAAAAAGGTGGCTTTTCGCCAGGGCGGCTGGGTGTGGATGGCGGCCTGCACGCTGCCGCTGACGGCTGTTATGGCCTACCTTTTACATACGCATACGCTGCTTGCGGACGGGCAGGGCAACCTGCTGGTGGGGCAATCTACCTTTGGGGATTTATGCCTGCATGCCGGCATCGCGCAGGGCCTGGCTGTCCAGCAGGCGTTTCCGCCGGAATACACGCTGTTTGCCGGCCTCAACCTTAATTACCCTTTCCTGGCCGATAGCCTGTCCGCGGCGCTTATCCAGATGGGTACCTCGCTGCGCATGGCGTTACTGCTTCCCCAGCTGGTCATGTCTTTTTGCGTATTTGCAGGCTTTGCCACCCTGGCCTATGAGGTTATGCGCAGCCGCAGGCGCGCAGGGGCGGCAACCGCCTTTTTCTTTCTGGGCGGCGGGTTTGGTTTTGCCTATTTTTTTGATATGCTCAAGGAAAACCCGGATGCCCTTACAAACATGATGCAAACCTTCTACGAAACGCCTACCAATTTTACCGGTAAGGGCATTCGGTGGGTTAACGCTATTTGCGATTTGATGGTGCCCCAGCGCACGCTGCTGTTTGGTTGGGGCATGCTCTTTTTGGCGTTGTGGCTGCTGTACCGGGCCATGACGGCGGGCAATCGGCGCGATTTTTATCTGGCCGGCCTGGTAGCCGGGATGATGCCCATGGTACACACGCATTCTTTCCTGGCGCTGGGAATGATAAGCGCCGTGTGGATGTTTGCCTATTTCCCCGGGGAAAAGGCGCTGCGCAAGGATTATATCATTGGCGTTGCCATCTACGGCACCGTTGCCCTGTGCCTTTCCATGCCGCAGCTGTTTTATTGGACGTTCAGGCAAACCGGTGGGCAGACATTTTTATGGTGGAACCTGGATTGGTGCAACACCACCGATCATACCCTGTGGTTCTGGCTGAAAAACCTGGGCCTGTTCTTTCTGGCCATTCCTCTGGCGCTGCTGGGGGGCAGACCGCGCACCCGGCGCATGGCGCTGGCCAGTTTGCCCATCATCGCCATTAGCGAGGTGCTGGCTTTCCAGCCCAATCCCTATGACAACAACAAGCTGATGATGGTTGCCTTTGCGCTGCTGGTTATCGCCATTGTCGATTGGATGGCCGATGTTTATGGCCGCCTGGCAGGCATGCCGGGGCGCAGGCTGCTGGCAGGCATGGTGGTGGTGGCCTGTACGCTGTCGGGCACCATGTCACTGGCGCGGGAGGCGGTTTCCAGCTACCAGGTTTTTTCCGGCGAGGATGTGGCCTTTGCCCAGGCCATTCGGGACAACACGCTGCGGGACGGTATTTTTATTACGGCCGATCAGCACAATCAACCGGTATCCACGCTGGCTGGCCGCCGGTTGTATACGGGAACGCCCATCTACCTGTATTACCATGGCGTATCCTATGGCGAGCGCGCGCAGCAGGTGCAGCAATGCTATGAAAGCGCCGGCTACCTTCTGGAACATGCCGGGGAAATGGGGGTGGATTACCTGGTGCTGACCGATGCGGAGCAAAGAAAGTATGCCGTGCAGGCCGGCCTGGGCCATGATTTCCCCATCGTCATTCACATGAATGGGCGTTTGGTGTATGCCGTCAGCCCGCGCGCCCAAGCTGCGCTTGAAGGCGGCGCGGGGCAATAAGGCCCCAAATAGGGGGAACGCCCCCGTGCAGCATGGTATCAAGCGGTTTCCAGCCCGGCTATAAGCCGGGAAAAACGTGGGGTGCCTGTGCGGCTTATGCCCTTTGCGTTTGCCTATGATAACCCAATAAAATGTAAAAGGGCGATGTGGTATCAGCGGCATGGCCCTTTTTTGCACCCATTTTGCATTGAGCCGGTTTTGATTGTGGTTGATTCCGGAGCATAAGTGTAATATAATAGACTGATCGGTCTATTTATCGCATGTAAGGAGGGTGCAGGATGAAACAGGAAGAAAAAACGGCGTTGACAAAACAGAAAATATTAACGGCTGCGATAAACGAGTTTGGGCAAAACGGATATGCCGGGGGTAGCCTGAACAATATCTGCCAATCCGGCATTCCCAAAGGGCTGATATACCATAATTTTAAAAATAAGGATGCGCTTTACCTGGCCTGTGTCAAGATATGCTTTGACCAATTAACCGCATATTTGAAAAATGCCGGTACAGGGGGCAGCCTTGAAAAATATATGATGGCCCGAATGGAATTTTTTCGGGAGCATGATGCGCAGGCGCATATTTTCTTTGATGCAGTGTTACAGCCGCCGGACCCCCTGCGCGAGGAAATCGGGGCGCTTCGCAAAGAGCTTGATGATTTAAACAAAGCGTTGTTTAGGGATATGATTGCCGCCGTTACCCTGCGCCAGGGCATTACCTGCGAGGATGCTATGGCGTATTTCATGCTTATGCAGGAGATGTTTAACAGCTATTTCAGCAGCCCGGCTTACCATAATATTCCGTTTGAGGATAAGATCAGTTTTCATGAGACCCATCTGAAAAAAATCATCGATCTGATGATGTACGGTATTGCTGTAAGGGGGAATATCTGATGTTTATCATGGTTTTGCAATGGCTTGGCGCGATCGTCTTGGCTTTTTTGGTTGGCAAGCTGGTATCAAAACTTAAGCTGCCTTCTATTCTGGGCTGGCTGATTGCCGGCATGATACTGGGCCCGCATGGCTTTGGCCTCATGCCGGATGCTTTGCTGGATACCTTCTGGTATCAGGCGATCATCCATGTATTGGAATGTGCCGTTGGTTTGATGATCGGTACGGAATTGGTTTGGAGAAAAATTAAACAATATGGCAAAGCCTTGGTCGTAACCACTGTAACGCAGTCCCTGGGCACATTTATCCTGGTTTCCGCTGTTTTCGGCGTGGTTTTTGCCATGGCCGATATCCCGGTTTACCTGGCCTTCCTATTTGGCGGCATCGCGCTTGCCACAGCCCCGGCTCCGGCGCTTTCTATTGTAAGGGAATTTAAAACAAATGGGCCGGTGACCAAGACGCTTATTCCCATGGCTGCGCTGGATGATATGATCGGCGTGGTGGTGTTTTTTACAACGGTTGCGGTGGTTGCGCGGCAGGTTTCGGGGGGCGGCATGCCGCTGTATATGATCCCCGTCATGATCTTTTTGCCGCTGCTGATTGGCGTTATTACGGGAATCCCGGCGGGGCTGCTTTTAAAAAGAAAACGCTCCAAGCCGGTGTCGCTTTTGATTTTATGCGCCATGATTTTGGCCACCACAATCATCGGCTTTTTGTGCAATACCTATTTGATGCCATCGCCGCTGCTCAACTTTATGCTGATGGGCATGGCGTTTTCCGCCACCTTTTCCAATATGGTGTCCGAAGAGCGGCTGGAGCAAATCACAAGCGATTTCAACCCGCTGCTGGGCATTTCCATGATTATGGTTATTTTGAACCTGGGTGCGCCGCTTGATTACCATGCCATCCTTGGAGCCGGCTTTTATACCCTTA
Organism: bacterium; assembly: GCA_029006015.1. Classification (GTDB taxonomy): domain Bacteria; phylum Bacillota; class Clostridia; order Christensenellales; family SUG1161; genus SUG1161. The sequence goes on along the minus strand of JAQXFY010000065.1, from coordinate 2,023 downwards.
TTTACATCGTTTTCCGTGCCGCCGGTAAATACTTTGGTGCCCGCCTGGGGGCCAAAATCACCCACATGCCATCTACCGTGCAAAAATACCTTGGTTTTACGCTTTTGCCGCACTCCGGCGTATCGCTGGTGTTTACGGGGATCGCTGTTTCCGTTTTGGTTACCCCCGCGCCGGAATGTGCCAGGATTATTCAGGGAACCATCGCTGCGGCCGCTGTTATCAATGAAATTATCGCCGTTATTGTTGCCAAGAAAGGGTTTGAATGGGCAGGCGAACTCAATACACAGCCGGTAAAATCGCAGGAACAGCTATAAAGGCAGGCTATATTAAAACCAATAGGCGGCAATGGGGGGGCAAATAATCAGCCCCCCATTGTTGTTTAACGGGGGGCTGACCAGGTTATTTGGATATCCCAATCAAGGGTGCTATCCCTTGCGCCTGCGCTGGGTGGGTTTGCCGGCGGATTTAACGGCTGCCTCCTTCTTGGCGGCAGGAAGGGGGGCCTCGGCTGCATCGGGCGGGGTAAAACCTTTATCCCAGGGTGTGCGCACCCGTTTTTCGGCCTGGCGCAGCATGGAATAGCGGTATTCCTTTGTTTTCCACAGCGTGGCGCCCATCAGCCAGCCAAAGGCAAAGGCCAGGCAGGTGTTGATAATGGATTGAAGGGCAGCCTTATCGCCAAGGAAATAACTAAAAACAAATACCCCCATGATCGACCAGCCGATCAGGTAGATGCCCCCGCACAGCAGCATGCCGCGCGTCAGGATGTAGCGGCTGCGCCCTTTGGCGCGCACTTTTTGCCAATATACCTTAAATTCTTGATCTTTCATGGCGTTTTCCCTTCCACAAGATCTTCGATAACATCGATGGCTTTTTGCGCACCATGGCGGTAATCCGCGCTTCGCATGGCGCTGATATAGCCCCTGCGGGACAGGTATACGGTGCATAGCGTATCATACAGGGTTTGGGGCGTCAGATTTTCCTGCGGCAGCACCGCAGAAAAGCCCTGCGCGCGCGTGGAATTGGCGTTTAAAATCTGATCCCCGCGGGAGGCCGACAGCGGCAGCGGAACCAGTACATGGGGCTTTTCCAGGGCAATAAGCTCGCACAGGGTGTTGCTTCCGGCACGCGAGAGTACGATATCCGCAGCGGCAAACAAATCGGGCAGTTCCTCGGAGGCATATTCCATCTGAACATAGCCGGCGGTGCCCAATAAGGTTTCATCCAGCTTGCCCTTGCCACACAGGTGGATGATATCAAAGCGCTCCTTCAAGCGGGGCAGCCCATCGCGCACCGCCTGATTGATGGCGGCCGCGCCCTGGCTTCCCCCGATAATCAGCAGCACGGGCTTGGCGCCCGAAAAACCAACCAGCCGCCGGCCGCGCAGCGCATCGCCCGAAAAAAGCTCCGGCCGCACGGGGGTGCCGGTGTAGACGGCCTTTTTGCCCAAGCTTTGGGCGGTTTCGGGAAAAGTGGTGCAGATCACCTTGGCATAGGGGCCGGCCAGCTTGTTGGCCAGGCCGGGGGTATAATCGCTTTCGTGCAAAATACAGGGAACCCCGGCGCCATGCGCACCCATCACCACGGGAAGCGATACAAAACCGCCCTTGGAAAAGACGACATCGGGCTTGATCTCCCGGCAAATGCGCTTGGCCTGCCGGATGCCTGCCAGGGTACGGAAAGGATCGCTTAAATTTTTAATATCCAGATAGCGGCGCAGCTTGCCTGCCTGGACAATGTGGTAGGGAATATCGGGATACCGGGCCAGCAGCTGGCGCTCCAGCCCGTCGGCAGTGCCGGCATAGTGGATATCGTAGCCTTTTTCCCTAAGCAGGGGTACCAGCGCAAGATTGGGCGTGACATGCCCGGCCGTGCCGCCGCCGGTCAGCAAAATACATTTGGACAAAATCCATCCCTCCACACGCGAGATATGTTTTATCTACCCGCAGGCATGTTGGCCATACCCGTTGCCGGGCGCCGATAAAAACCATATGCGCTTTATTATACGCGAAAAAAAACAAAA
>JAQXFY010000064.1 GCA_029006015.1 bacterium | reverse complement strand
AGCTGGTGGAGCAGGCCCTGGATCAGCTGCTGCCCCATTTTTCATTTGATTTTGCCAGCGGTTGGGAGGATATTTGCTTTAAAAACGGCCCCATCGTATCGGTTCCCTTTTTCCGGGATGTTGTCATGCCCCGCTACAAGCGCATCCGCAAAAAGCTGGATGCCTTTGGCATCGATATCTGGTATACCGATTGCGATGGCGATGTGCGCCCCATCCTGCCCTATCTGATGGAGGGCGGCATCAACTGCCTGTTCCCGTACGAGGTTAATTCCTGCGCCCATCCCGGCGAATTGTTGGACGCCTATCCCGGGCTGCGCATCATGGGCGGCGTGGACAAAATGCAGCTTGGCCGCGGCAAGCAAGCCATCCGGGCTTATCTGGAAACGCTGGTGCCCTATGTTGAGCGCGGCGGCTATATTCCCTTTTGCGATCACCGCTGCCCGCCCAACGTTACGCCGGAGGATTATTTATATTATCTTGATCTTAAACGGCGCATGTTTGGCGGCATGTAGCGCATACTATGTGTATTGGGTTGTTACCTTATCTTTAAATCCGCACTTGATAAATTGAATAAATGAGGGATTATATGGATTTGTCCCACCTTTACCAGGCCAGGGTGCCGGAGCTGAAAAGCATCGCGGTATCCCTGGGGTTACCCGCCGGCTCGGCGAAATCCCGCCGGGACCTGCTGCTTTTGATTACAGAGGAAGCCATCCGCCGCGGCATGGATGTACCGCCGCAGCCCGAAAAAAAGCCCGTGCCCCAAGCCGAGGCTGCGCCGGGGGCCGAGAAAAAGCCCGCCGCAACGCGAAAATCCCCGGCGCGCAAGGCAAAAACCGATGAAAACGGCGCAGCGGCGCCTGCCAAAGCCGCCCCCCGCACAAGAAAAAAATCCCAAAGCGCACAGGCACCCGCTGCATCGGCCCCGGCCGCACAACCCGCAAGCCCGGCTTCCCCGGATGCCGCTCAGGGCGATAAAGCCCCTGCCAAACCGGCGCGGCGAGCCGCTAAAAAAAGCGCCGCCCCCCAGCCGGTGGGCACGGCCGATCTGCCTGTTTTGCCGCTGCCGGAAAACCCAACCGATACAGCATCCCAAAAGCCGGGCATCCCATCGGATAATGGGGATAACGCCGGCCAGGCGAAAGGCCAGGCGCCCGCGGATGAGCCTTCCTCCACACCGGAGGGCAGCGCCCCCGCCCCCATGGCCGATTCCCTGCCTGCCAATTTGCCCGCGGCACATTCGGCGCCGCTTTCCCCCTTGCCCGCCGCTGCCGGCCGCACCCCCCGCCCCCGGGCCGTCCGTTCCCAGGAACCCCGGGCCGAGGCAAGGCCTGCCGGCCCCAGCCGCAACGCCGGCAAAAAAGCCCCTTCTGCACGATCAAGGGGCGTCAGCCCCCTGCATGCCCAGCCCGCAGGCGCTATGTATCCGGCGCCCGGCGCCCCCGCACCCGCAGGGGAAAGCCGCACAACGGCTTCCCGGGCTGCGGTATCCCCCGCCCCTTTATCCGGCATACCGGCCGCGCCCGCCCCGGTGCCCTCGCCAACCGCCTTTCCCGAACAGGCAGGCAGGCCGCAGCACCCGGGCGGCTATCACATGGCCTTTACCGCCCCGCGCGGCCCCGGGCGCCGCTATGCGCAGCCCGGCATCCCCGCCCCCATGCGCGAAGCCCCCGCCGCCATGACGGAGGAGGAATCCGCCGCGGCGCACGCGCGCATGATCTCGGAATTGACCGCCGCGGGCGAATGCATGGATATTTCCGGTGTGCTGGAAGTATTGCCCGATGGGTTTGGTTTTTTGCGCACCACCAATTATTCGCCAAGCCCCGGCAGCAAGGATGCCTATATCTCCGCAGCGCAGATCCGCAAATTCGGCCTGCGCCCGGGCGACTGGATCTGCGGCAAAGGCCGCGTATCCGCCCAAAGCGACCGGGCGGTATCCCTGCTGCATTTTGACAGCATAAACGATCTGCCTCCCGAACAGGTGCGCCAGCGGCCGGCGTTTGAAAGCCTGGTGCCCATTCACCCGGATGAGCGGCTGACCATGGAAGGGGAAAACACATCGCGCGAGATGGCGGTACGCCTGATCGATATGATCGCCCCGATCGGCCGCGGCCAGCGCGGGCTTATCGTATCGCCCCCCAAGGCAGGCAAAACCGTGCTTTTAAAAAAGCTGGCCAACTGCCTGATGGACAAATACCCCAATCTGCACCTTATCGTGCTGCTCATCGACGAGCGGCCGGAGGAAGTAACCGATATGCAGCGCTCCATCCGGGGCGAGGTGGTCTATTCCACCTTTGACGAGCAGCCTGAGCACCATGTGCGCGTGGCGGAAATGGTGCTGGAGCGCGCCAAACGCCTTGTCGAGCATGGGCGCGATGTGGTGGTGCTGCTGGATTCCATCACCCGCCTGGCGCGCGCGTATAACCTGACCATCACGCCCACCGGCCGCAGCCTGTCCGGCGGGTTGGATCCGGGTGCGCTGCTCAAGCCCAAAAGGTTCTTTGGCGCGGCGCGCAACATCGAGCATGGCGGCAGCCTGTCCATCATCGCCACCGCGCTGGTCGATACCGGCAGCCGCATGGATGATATCATCTACGAGGAATTTAAGGGCACCGGCAACATGGAGCTGCACCTGGACCGCAAGCTGAGCGAGCGGCGTATCTTCCCCGCCATCGATATCGCCCGCTCCGGCACCCGCAGGGAGGAATTGCTGCTGACCCCCGAGGAGTTGGAGGGCATCTACACCATCCGGCGCATCCTGTCCACGGGCAATTCTTCCGAGGCCATGGAGCAGCTGACGGGCATGCTGGTTAAAACCCGAACCAACGCAGAATTTTTTGCCCGCCTTAAAGAATGGATGCTGATGTGGGAAAAACAGGGCTATACCCTGGGCCGCGCCTCCAACTTTAGCGGTTAATTGCACGGAAAAGATAAAATGGGGCTTGCATTTGCAAAGCCCCGTGGTATAATAATATGGCGCATTTCCCCGGGCATGGGGAGCGTATCCTGACGAGTGTGAGGTGATCCCCATGAAGGAAAACACGCATCCCAAATATGGCAAGGCTATCGTGCACTGTGCCTGTGGCAATACGTTTGAAACCGGTTCGGTCAAATCCGAGTTAAAGGTTGAAATCTGCTCGCAATGCCACCCGTTCTATACCGGCAAGCAAAAGCTGGTGGATTCCGGCGGCCGTGTCGACCGCTTCAAGCGTCGCTACGGCATGTAGGGAAAGCCCTTGGCATGGCCCTGTAAGGGGGCCGGCCTATGGTGCTGTACCCCAAAGACGCTACCCAAAGGATCCGGTGGGGCAACAGCCCCACCGGATTTTTTTGCCTATCCCGCTTTCGGGCAACAGGCCGCGCCGGCATATAAAGGGCGCTTATGGCCCTTTGGAACAGCCCGCAGCCGGTGCCGCTTTGCCTGCGCCGCAGCGCCTGTGTGCCTCCATCCGCCCCTGTCGGGCTTTGACGGCCGGTGCCGCTTTCCGGCCAAGCGGGCCGCTTGATGGCCATTGGCGCAGGCTGCCCGCCCGTTTAGGGGCTGCCTGCCCCATATCTTCGGGATGCAGCCCATCATTTTATTCCCGGCCTTGCCTGTGCCGGGGGGAAGGACAATGCTATGCCCAACAAAAGCAAGGCCCCCCGCGCCTGCGGGGTCGGCGGCCAGGCCCTGATAGAAGGCGTCATGATGCGCTCGCGCGAGCGCATGGCCTGGTCTGTACGCAAGCCCAATGGGGAGATTGTAACCGAAAGCCAGGCCGTCACCCCGGCCCATGGCGTGGCGGCATGGCCCTTTATCCGGGGGTTGACCTCGCTTGCGAGCGGGCTTGGCGGCGGATACAAAGCGCTGATGCGTTCCGCCGAAATCTGCCTGGATGAAGAAGAAGCCCCCAAGGCCGTCGATAAACCGCCCCGCAAATTCCTCGGCCTGGATGGCGAGGGGTGGGCGATGGCCGGCAGCGTGGTGGTGGCCATTGCGCTGGCGCTGGGGCTGTTTATTGCGCTGCCTGCGCTGGCCGGCCACGGCCTTAACGCGCTTCACCTCAACAAATGGTGGGTGGCGCTGGGCGAGGGCCTGGTGCGCATGATTGTGTTTGTGCTGTATCTTGTCTGCATCTCCCGCATGAAGGATATCCGCCGCACGTTCCAGTACCACGGGGCGGAGCATAAAACCATCCATTGCGTCGAATCGGGGCAGGAGCTTTCCGTTGCAAATGCCCGCGGCGGTTCCCGCCTGCACCCCAGGTGCGGCACCAGCTTTTTGCTGCTGGTGATGATCGTCAGCTGGGTGCTGTATGCGCTGCTGGGCAAAGGGGATACGCTGTGGTGGCGCATGCTCAGCCGCATTTTGCTGTTGCCCGTGGTGGCCATGGTGGCCTATGAGCTGCAGCGCCTGCTGGCCAACCACGATAACCTGTTGTGCCGCATCCTGCGCGCCCCCGGCCTTTGGCTTCAGGCGCTTACGGCCTTTGAGCCCGATGACGATATGTTAGAGGTAGCCATTACCGCCTACCGCGCCGCCGCGGGGCTGCCCTATGAGCATACCCCCATGCCGCTGGCGGAGCAGGCTGCCCCTGCACCGGAAGGCCCCGCACCCCAGCCGCAAAGCCCGCAGGATATGCCCGCCCCCCAGCCGCCGGTGCAGGCGGTGCCCGATGGGGCAGGCGCTGATCTTCCCGCGCCGCAGGCGGAGGAAACGGCGTGACCACCCTGCGCGAAGCCCGGCGTCACATGGCCCGGCTGCTATCGGATATCGAGGATAACCCCCAGCAAACCGCGGATTGGCTGATGGCAAACGTGCTGGGCACCAACCGCAGCGGGCTGATGCTGCGCCTGGATGAGCCGCTTTCCCCCTCGGCAAAGGGCCGGCTGATGGACATGGTGGAGCAGCGGCTTTTGCATGTACCCCTTCAGTATATCGTGGGCAGCGCGCCCTTTGCGGAGCTGGAGCTTTGCTGCCGGCCCGGCGTGCTCATCCCGCGGGAGGATACCGTTTGCCTGGCCGAAGGGCTGCTGGAAGCGCTTTCCGGCCGCCCGGCGCCCCAGGTGCTGGATGTATGCTGCGGCAGCGGCTGCATCGGGCTTTTGATGGCAAGCCGGCGGGCCGATTTGATGCTGACCGCCTGCGATATCAGCCCGGATGCCCTGCTGCTTACGCGCGACAACGCCGCGCAACTGGGCCTGTCTGCGCGGCTTGAGGCTTTGCAGGGCGATTTGTTTGCACCCGTGGCGGGCAGGCGTTTTGACGCCATCGCCTGCAACCCACCCTACATTGCCCTGCCGGACGGCCCCACCCTGGCGCCCGAGGTTCATCGCGAGCCCGCCCTGGCCTTGTTTGCCGGGCAGGATGGCCTTGCCTTTTACCGCCGCCTGTGCGTGGAAGCCGCGGCCCATCTGGTGCCGGGCGGCATACTAGGCATCGAAATCGGCGATGGGCAGTTGGAAGCCGTGCGCACCCTGTTTGCCGGCGATTGGCGCGAGCGGGCCTTGCTGACAGATGGCGCCGGCCTGCCCCGCGCGCTTGTTTTTGCCTTGAAGGAGGAAGCATATGCAAAATAGGCTGGACAACATCTGCCAGCGGTATGACGAGCTGGGCGAAATGATCGCACGCCCCGAAGTGGTGGCCGATCAGCCGCGCTGGCGCGAGCTTGTGATGGAGCATGCCTCGCTGGAGGAAATTGTTGCCTGTTACCAGCAGCTCAAGGGCATGCAGCAGGCGCTGGAAGGGGCCATGGAGCTGGCGAACGAGCCCGATGAGGCCATGCGCCAGCTGGCGCAGGAGGAAATTACCGATCTGAAGCCCCGCATCACCGAAAAGGAACACGAGCTGAAGGTGCTTTTGCTGCCCAGGGACCCGGATGACGCCCGCAACGCGCTGCTGGAGATCCGCGCGGGCACCGGCGGTGAGGAAGCCGCGCTTTTTGGCGCCGATCTGCTGCGCATGTACAGCCGGTATGCGGAGCGGCAGCGCTGGAAATTCGAGATCACTTCGCTGAGCGAAACCGATATCGGCGGCGTCAAGGAAGCCGTTTGCCTGATTTCCGGAAAAGATGTATTCAGCCATTTAAAATATGAAAGCGGTGTGCACCGCGTGCAGCGCGTGCCCCAGACGGAATCGGGCGGGCGCATCCATACCTCCGCCGCGACGGTGGCCGTGCTGCCCGAAGGCGAGGATATCCACCTGGATATCAACCCCAACGATCTGCGCATCGATATCTTCCGCTCCTCCGGCGCGGGCGGCCAGCATATCAACAAAACCGAATCCGCCGTACGCATGATCCACATTCCCACCGGCATCATGGTGGTATGCCAGGACGAGCGCAGCCAGATCAAAAACCGCGAAAAAGCCATGCGCGTTTTAATGGCCCGCCTCAAAAGCCACTATGAGAGCGAGCAGCATGCCGGGGAAGCCGCCGCGCGCAAAAGCCAGATCGGCTCCGGCGACAGGAGCGAGCGCATCCGCACCTATAATTTCCCCCAGGGCCGCGTTACCGACCACCGCATCGGCCTGACGCTGTATGCCCTGTCCGATTTTCTGTCCGGCAACTGCGATATCATTATTCAGCCGCTGATGCTTGCCGACCAGACGCGCCGCCTAGAGGAAATGGGGGATTAACATGACAACACGCGTACTTTCCAGCCAGGAGCAGGACGCCATTTTAGAGGCTGCCCAGCTGCTGCGCCAGGGCGAGGTGGTGGTTTTCCCGACCGAAACCGTCTATGGCCTGGGCGCCAATGCCCTGCGCGAGGATGCCGTAAAAAAAATATTTGCAGCCAAAGGCCGGCCTGCCGATAACCCGCTGATCGCCCATATCGCCGCGCCCGAGCAGGCGCACCTGTTGGTGGCCGACTGGCCGCCCGTGGCACAGGCACTGTCCGATGCCTTCTGGCCCGGCCCGCTGACCCTGATTTTGCCCAAAAAAGATTGCGTACCCTCCATGACGACCGGCGGCATGGACACCGTGGCGGTGCGCTGCCCGGCCCACCCGGTCGCGCGCGCGCTGATCCAAGCGGCGGGGTTTCCCATTGCCGCGCCCTCGGCCAACCTGAGCGGCCGGCCCTCCCCCACCACGGCGGATGATTGCCTGGCCGATCTGGATGGCCGCGTTCCCCTTATTCTGGATGGAGGGCCCAGCATCATCGGGCTGGAATCGACGGTGGTGGATTTGACCGGGGAGGCGCCTACCGTGCTAAGGCCGGGCGGCATCTCGCCGGAGGATATTGCCCGCGTGGCGGGGGATGCCAGGCTGGACGCTGCCGTGCTGTCGCCGCTTGGCAAAAACCAGCCGGTGCGCTCCCCGGGCATGAAATACAGGCACTATGCCCCCCGCGCCCACGTTACGCTGCTGGACGGCCCGGGCGCGGCGCATGCGCTGGCCCGCCGGGTAAGCCAGGCACGCACGGAAGGGGAAACCGCCTTTGTGCTGTATTCCGGCCAGGCGCCCCAGGATGTGCCCCATACGCTTTGTATGGATGGGGAAGCGCCCTATTCCGCGCTGTATACCGCGCTGCGCCGGGCCGACCGGCTGGGGGCGGATCACATTTTTGCCCTGCTGCCCGGCCAGGAAGGTGTGGCGCTGGCCGCGCGCAACCGGCTGCTTCGCGCCGCCGCCTTTGAGGTGATTTGGGAGGCCATGCCATGACGCTTTATATCTGCAGCGGCAACACCTGCCGCAGCTTTATGGCCGAACAGCTGCACACCTACCATTATGGCACCGGCACCGCCGATTCCGCCGGACTGGCCGCCTATCCCGGTTCGCCGGCCAACCCCAAGGCCGTTTGGGCGCTGGGGGAACTGTTTGTAGAGCCCGGGCCGCACCGGGCCAAGCCGGTAACCGCCCAGCTGCTGGAGGCAGCCGATCTGGTGCTGACGATGGAGCGCGCCCAGGCGGCGCTGCTATCGTCCATCGCGCCGGAATATGCCGGTAAAATCCACGCCCTGCTGCCCTATGCCCTGGATGAGCAGGACGATGTAGCCGATCCATACGGCGGGGATTACGATACCTATTATGCCTGTGCCGCCAAGCTGGATGAGGCCGTGCGCGCATTAAAGGGCCGCCTGTAAAAGGCAGGGCGGCGTGCCGCCTGGTGCTTACGGATGGCAAGGCCGCCGGTTTTTCCGGCCAGGGGCATAAGAGCGTTCCTTTGTTGAACCCATATAGCCAGTTAAAAAGCGGGCAGCTTGGCTGCCCGCTTTTTAAATTTAGCTTTGCACCGTCCCTTTACCGGCGGGGCCGGTGACCCGCAGCAACAAAGCAACGCTCCAACGGGGATTTATTGGTATGCGCCGATGGTGGTGATGCCGGTGCGCACCGCGCCGCCGGGTTCATGATCGACGGGAAGCAGCGTTGCCACAACCGTGCTCAGCGCGCCGCCGGCATTTTTCGCCGGGGAAGCAGCCGTCGGCTTATAAGCCGTATCCAACAGCGGATTGGACAGGATGTTGGTGCCCGAAGCCGTCGGGGAAATGCCGCTTATTACGCCGTTGCCGCAGGCCGTGGTGATATCCTCCGCCCCCAAATCAAGGGTGATGTTCCAGCCTCCGGAGCTATGGATGACGTTGTTTTGGAAGGTATAGGTGCCATTGCCCGACGCCAAATCGCCATTGAGGCCAAACAGCGAGATGGGTGCCGGATTAGTGCCCAGGGCCAGGAAAATGTTGTTGCGGCAATCGATGCTCTGCGCGGTGTGCCCCTTTTTGGTGGCCGGCAGCGAGAAAATGGACGTGCGCTCAACGCGGCCAAGCGGCACATAGCCGTTGTAGGCAAATGCATCGTCCGGGCCATAGACATGGGCCTGGCGATAGCTGATAACCGTGTTATCATAGAAAAACAGGGTGCCGACGCGGTCCGCCGTGTTGGCGCTGTCCCCGCCGAAGGAAATGATTTCGTCATCGCCCCACAGGCGCATGATGCCATCGTTATTTTCAATCAGCAGGTTGCCAAATACATAGGAATCGTTATAGCCGGCATCGTTTACGATATTCTGGCTGTCTTCGCCATCATCCAGGGAGATCTGGCGGCGGCCGCCGGAAATGGTGTTGTAGCGGATGATGGTCTGGCTGCCGCGATCCTTCAGCCCATATCCATAGGCATTGGTTTTAAGCGGCCCATAGTCGTTATACTGGTAGGTGGTGCGGATGGTGGCGCAGTAGGAGTTATGCTCATACATGCTGCCGGCTATGCCATTGTCATAGATATGGTTGTACTCCACCAGCAAATCGGTGGTGGGCACATAGCTGAACAGGCCGTTACCGTTATTGTGGATTTCGTTGTTGCGGATGGTAACATGGCTGCCGGAAACAAACCAGACGCCGATCGCGTTGTTGGCGTACTGGATGTTATCGCTGGTTGTGTAATTGGGATGGGCGTTTCGCACCTCAAACCCCTGCACCGTTACATACGAGGTGCTGGTGTTGCTTCCGCCGATGGAAACCAGCCCGCGGGTGGTATTGACGCCGCTGCCGATTTTGACCGCGCCATCACCATCGATAATGGGTTTTTCCCCATTGGGGCCGGGAATGCCGCGCACGATGATCTGCCGCTCCCGCGTACCCACGCCATCGATGGAAAAGCGGAACTTATAGGGGGGGAGCGGTAGTTGATGTTGATTACCGTACCGGCCTGCAAATTGTTCCAGGGCACCGCCTGGAAATCCGCATCGGTGGATACATTGTATACGGTATACCCGGTAAAATCGGTAATTTCGCCACCGTTATCGACGACGTTAGCCACATAAGGTTCGGCAGGGGTAACAGGCTTAGCTTTGGTTTCGATACCACCTTCCGCCGCAAACGGGCTTAGGGCATATGAAGTGCCCGCCGATACGGAGGGCACCGCTCCCAGCATCATGCCCAGCGACATCAGCAAACTGGATGCGATCGCAATGGAGGCCTTGGGTTGCTTTCTTGCCATTTTTCATTCCCCTTTCTTCCAGGGGTATCGCCAATCACGCCCGATATCCCGGTTATCTCCTTGTTCCCCCTTCCTTGACCGGGCTTGAATACCATCCGCCATCAGGATGACATTTGGCTTCCCCTGTTTTTCATTTACAGCATATGCCGCCCATTTATATTTTTTGCCCCTTTTACAAAATAACAACCGCTTATTCAAATTCCCTCAGGCCATGCAAGCCCCTGTCAGCCGGTTTTTTCCATGCGTCCCCGCGCAAGCCCCATTCCCCTGCCCGCAAACAGATGGGCATGTTTCCCTGTTGGTGCTTCCGGCAAGGCCGGGCAGCCCATTATATCCGGCGTTTGGGCGGGCGCCTTTTGCGTTTTAGCCGATGTTTCCGGTGCCTGCATCTTTTTTACATAAAACAGAAGGCAAGCCGCAAGCGGCTTGCCTTCTTGATGGATCGGAAAAAGCGTTAAACCTTGGAATACTTCTTAAAAGCAACCCAGGCAGCGCCGGCCATCGCCAGCAGCATCACGGCCACCAGGCCATAGGGGGCACCCGAATCGCCGGTGACGGGGCCGCCGTTGGGCGTTGTCCCAGGCGTGGGCGTTACACCGGGCGTGGGCGTTACACCGGGCGTGGGCGTTACATCGGGCGTGGGCGTCACACCGGGGGTGGGCGTTACACCGGGGGTGGGCGTCACACCGGGCGTAGGCGTCACACCGGGGGTGGGCGTCGACGGGGGCGCAATATAATCGAAAGCACCAATATCCTCCAGGCCAACGCGCACCGCGCCGCCGGGCTCATATTCGACAGGCAGCAGGGTAGACACAATGGTGCTGAGTTCGCCGCCCGCGTCGATGGCCGGGGAACCGGCCTGCAGCTTGTATTGCTCATCCAGATTGGGATCGGCAATCAGGTTGGTGCCGGTCTCTTCGGGGGCAATGCCGGAAATAACGCCGCTCTGGCAGGCTATCAGCAGGCCCTCCTCATCCAGATCGCGGGTAATGCTCCAGCCGCCGGGGCTGTAGATGACGTTATTCTGGAACAGATAGGTGCCATAGCCCTCGGACATACCACCATTTAACCCGAAAAGCGCGATGGGCGCCGGATCATCGCCCAGGGCCAGGAAAATATTGTTGCGGCAATCGACACTCTGCATCGTGTGCCCATCATCCGTACCGGGCAGCGAGAAGATGGCGGTGCGCTCGACGCGGCCAAGCGGAACATAGCCGTTAAAGGCAAACGCGTCATTCGGGCCATAGACATGCGCCTGGCGGTAGGTGATAACCGTGTTGTTGTAGAAAAACAGCGTGCCTTCACGATCACGAACATCGGCATCATCGCCGCCGAAGGAAAGAATCTCGTCATCGCCCCACAGGCGCATGATGCCATCGTTGTTTTCAATCAGCAGGTTGCCGTACACATAGGAATCGTCATAACCAACATCGCCCACGATGGCTATAGGATCATCCTGCCCATCGTCCAGAGAAATCTGGCGGCGGCCGCCGGAGATGGTGTTGTAGCGGATAACCGTCTGGCTGCCGCGGTCCTTTAGCCCGTAGCCATAGGCATTGGCTTTGAGGGGGCCATACTCGTTATACTGATAGGTGGTGCGGATGGTGGCGCAGTAGGAGTTATGCTCCAGCATGCTGCCCTCATGCCCGTTATCATAGATCTTGTTGTATTCCACCAGCAAATCGGTTGTAGGCACATAGCTGAACAGGCCGTTGCTGTTGTTGTGGATGTCGTTATCGCGGATGGTGACATGGCGGCCGGAGATAAACCAGATGCCGCACGCGCCCTTGGTATATTCGATTCCGCCGTTCATGATATAACCGGGGCGTGCATTGCGCACCTCCAAGCCCTGCACCGTTACATAGGAAGTACGGGGATCCGTCGCGCCGATGACCACCAGGCTGCGCGTGGGATGGATGCCGCTGGTCAACGCCTCCGAATCTTCGCCATCGATAATGGGCTTTTCCCCATTGGGGCCGGGAATACCGCGCACGATGATCTGCATTTCCCGCGTGCCGACACCCTGGATATTAAAGCGGAAGCGGTAGGGTTCCGCCTTATAATGGATATTCACCACGGTGCCCGCCTGCAGGCGGTCCCACGGCACGGCGCGCATATCGTCATCGGTATACACATCATACACCGTATAGCCGGTAAAATCAGTAATCTCACCGCCGTTATCGACGATGTTGGCCACATAGGGCTGCCCGGGGATAACGGGGTTGAGGTTGCCATCATCCTCCACCGGCGGCGGTGCAACCGTGACGATATCCAAATCCATGCTCAGCACATCCGCATCGTCATAGTCATCCAGCGAGATCGCCTGGGCAAAGGTCATCCAGGCGATGCCCGTCCACTCGTCTTCATCGCTGGCGGAAATATCCTGGATGTAGCACGCGCTGTCACCCACACCGCCTCTGGTGGCCACGCGGCCTACCGGCTTGTCATCGCCCCAGAAACCGGCCAGGGTGATTTCCTCCGTGCCGGAAAACAGCACGTCCGTGCCGATTTGGACATTGTCCATCTTAAAGCGCAGGGGCTGATACCCCAGCCAGCAATCATCCTCATCGCCTAAAAAGCCGATGCCGCTAAAGCCCGTTGCGCCAAGCGCCTTGAGCTGGCCTACCGTGATGGTAAAGGTTTGGTAGCCCAGCTGGTTATCGGGCTGGAAGGTGGCAGCCGTATCCCACCGGCTGATACCGGCGCCGGCCAGGTGCAGCGTAACAGGCGGGGCGGCGGTGATGGCCTGCTCTTCATCGGGTGTAACGACGCCGCTGGGGTTGACCAGATCCATCATAAAGGACAGCACCGCATCGTCATCATAATCCGCCAGCGTATAGGTGGTGCCAAAGCCGGTAAAGGCAGCGCCCACCCACTCGTAACTGGAATCGAGGAAATCATATTGCAGGCACGCCGTGTTGTTGACGCCGCCGGAGGTGCTGACCGAACCGGTATTGTCCCCCCAGAAGCCATTAAAGGTGGGCGTCTGCGTGCCGGTAAAGATAACGGCATCCCCCAGCACCACGTTATCCAGCTTCATGCGAAGGGGCGTAATGCCCTCCCAGCAATCATCCCCACCCAGGAAGCCAATGCTGGAAAAAGAGGTAAAGCCGGCGGCTTTCAATTCGCCAACGGTGATGGAAAAGGCCTCAAACCCCACCTTTTCATCCACCTGGAATTCATAAGCCAAGCCGTTATTGTAACTGTCCAGATACATCCGGATCGTGGTGCCCTGGGCCAGATTTCCCTCCGCCATGGCCGGGAAGGCCCCCAGCAGCAGGGACAGCGCCATCATCAGGCCGACCCACACGGCGATGCGCCGAGTTCGTGCGTGTTTGCCCATGCATGATACCCCTTTCTTTTTATCGAAAAGCACCGCTCATTCCATCCAAGCGCTATTTTGATGATTCCGCCAGCAAAAGGGGGAACAAGGCTACCTTTCTTTCTATTTGTCATTATAATGTGTATCAACAAGGCGTTTTGCTCCATCTTTGGAACACCATTTTACTTTTCCGCTTTAGACAGGCCTTTTTTGATTGATGCTTAGCGCGCCCGGCAACCCGGTAAAGGTGTATAATAAACGGGCGCCGTGTCGGCAGGCCACCGTAAGCCGGCAGGCCATCTGGCCGCGGCCATCAGCCTGCGCCAAACAACAGGAGGAAAAGCCATGCGTTTTGACCGCGAGGAATATTTAGCCCTGATGACCTTTACCCCCGGTGCCCGCCCCATGCTGTGCGAGCTGTTTGGCCCCCTTGTCGGCCTGGAACAGGAGTGGGTGGCCCAGGGCGCCACGCCCCAGGAGCTGTCGCTGGAAGCTTTCGGCCTGGATTATGTGCCCCTGACGGATGCAGGCGGCAACACCGGTCTTTTCGGCGCACCCGCCCCGCGCGTGCTGGAGGATACACCGGAATATACCCTGTCCGTGGACAGCCTGGGCCGGCGCACCAAGCTTATTAAAACCAGCGCCTCCATTCCCCTGCCGCTGGAATACCCCGTTACCTGCATGGAGGATTGGCTTAAAATCAAGCCGATGTATGCCTTTGACCCTGCCCGCATCGATGTGGAGGGTGCGCAGCGCGCGCGCCGGCTGCAACAGCAGGGTTACCTGGTGCTGACCGATCTTCAGGGCGGCTACAATACCCCGCGGGAGCTGATGGGCGACGAGGGGTTATGCCTGGCCTATTATGACCAGCCCGAGCTGGTGCATGATATGCTGGAAACCTTTGCCGATACCGCCTGCCGGGTGTTTGAGCGCCTGTGCGATATCGTCGTGCCCGATGTGCTGCATGTGCATGAGGATATGGCGGGCAGCGCCGGCCCGCTCATCGGGCCGGGCCTGGTGAGGGAATTTATCGCGCCCTATTATAAAAAGGTATGGGGGCTGCTGTCCGAGCGGGGCACCACGCTGTTTTCGCAGGATTCCGATGGCTTTATCGCCCCACTATTGGATGATTTTATGGCCTGCGGCGTCAACACCAGCTTCCCGGCCGAGCCGGGCGCCGGCATGGATATGGTCCAGCTGCGGGAAAAATACGGCACCCGCCTTGGGTTTAAAGGCGGCATCGACAAGCACGTGCTCAAACGGGGGACGGCCCAGATCGATGCCGAGCTGGCCTACAAATTGCAGCCCAGCATGCAAACAGGCACCATCTTTGGGCTGGACCACCGCATCCCCAACGGCACGCCGCTGGCGGCCTACCGCCACTATATCGCCACCGCCAAGGAGCTGTTGGGCCGCAAGGCCGATGAGCCGCCCTGCCCCCATGTGCGCATGGCCTTTTAACCGCCATTCTTCCGCCGGATGGGCCTGCGATAAAGGAAATTTTTTGCCGAAAAAGCATTTACACGCCCCGATGTTCCTGCTATAATACGCACGAACATCGCCGCCTTTAAAGACAGTACCGTGATGCTGGCAAGGGGTTTTAGAAGGGGTTGTCTGCCTTGCCGTATCCTGCGGCAAGGCTTTTTTGTGCGCATCGGTTTATGGGGGTTCGCGGGGGGATGCCCGCTGAATACCAAAGAGTAATGGAGGTTGGAACATGGGTTTCTTTTCCAAGATTAACCAATTCCTCTTCCCGCATGCCAAGGAATATCCCAAGCTTGGCTTCGGGAAAGGGCTGGCGCTTGGCTTCCAGCACGCCTTCGCCATGTCCTGCGCAACCATCCTGGTTCCGCTGCTGACGGGGCTGGATGTCGGCGTGGCGCTGCTTTGCGCGGGCGTCGGCACACTGATCTTCCATCTGTGCACCGGCGGGCGCATGCCCACCTTCCTGGGTTCCTCCTTTGCCTTTATCGCGGCCATCTGCGGCATCGTGGGCAATGAAGCCTTCGGTGCCACCAAGAACGAGCAGATCGCGGCTGCTATGGGCGGCATCATTGTGGCGGGCGCCATTTACCTGGTGTTTGCGCTGCTGGTGCGCTTTTTCGGCAAAGGCTTTATCGATAAGCTGTTCCCGCCCGTTGTGCGCGGCGTGGGTATTACGCTGATCGGCCTTAACCTGTCGGCAGTTGCCATCAACAACATCCAGGGCAGCCTGTTTGACGGCCCCTATTACTGGAGCTGGGGCATTGCGATGTTTGTCTGCCTGCTGGCGGTTTGCTTGTCCTGCTACGGCAAGGGCATGGTCAAAATGTCTTCCATCGTAATTGCGCTGGTTTCCGGCTACCTGCTGACGCTTATCGTCGTCCAGCTGGGCTGGGCCCCCAAGGAACTGATGAACTTCAGCGCCCTGGCGTCCGAAGGCCGTGGATTTGCGCGCGGCTGGTTTGAAATTCCCAACTTTGTCCTTCCTTCCTTTAACCTGAAGGCCATCGGCATTATCGCCCCCATCGCCATCGTTACGTTTGTTGAGCATGTAGGCGATGTGTACGCCAACAGCGCCGTGGTCGGCAAAGATTTTGCCCAAAACCCCGGCCTGCACCGCACCCTGATGGGCGACGGCCTGGCCACCATGTTTGCCGGCCTGGTCGGCGGCCCGCCGAACACCACCTATTCCGAAAACACCGCCGTGCTGGCGGCTACCGGCAACTACAACCCGGCTTCCCTGCGCGTGGCGGCTGTTATCGCCATTTTGATCAGCTTCTTTGGCAAGGGCATCGGCGCCATCGAAACCGTGCCCAATTGTGTGCTGGGCGGCGCCTGCATCGTGCTGTACGGCATGATCGCCTCCGTCGGCCTGCGCACGCTGGTTGAAAACCACGTTGATTTTACCAAGAACCGCAACCTGTGCATTGCGGCCGTTATGCTGGTGCTGGCTATCGGCGGCGCCGTCTGGGGCGCCAAGTCTTTCAGCTTCAGCGGCATCGGCCTGGGCATCATCGTTGGCATTGTGCTCAACCTCATCCTGCCCGAACCCAAGCCGGCTGATGCCGGCCTTATCGCCCACTCCGTGGAGGAAGGCGAAATCGTCGAGGAGCGCAAATAAGGCAAGCGGCTTGTGCCCTTTAAAAGCCGCGGTTATCCGGCCGGATAACCGCGGCTTTTTCCATCGCGCCCCTGCCCGGCGCCGCGCTTTTGCCCTTTTGGCAAGGGTGCGGGGCGCAGGCCGGGCATGGCATCTTATCCATGCGGCCGTTGATACGCCTTGCCCGGCGGCGCAGCAGTCCAGTGGAAATGCCGTTACGATGGCGCGGCCTGTAAACGGCGGCCGGCAAAAGAGCGCAGGTCATCCGCCCTGCATCCATATCCATGGCGCCAGGTGCCGCATAAAGCGGCAGCGACCGGCTATCGCCCGCCATGATCGGCGCGCCTGGGGCGGCAAACGGCCCGCCAGGCGCCGCATGGTGCCCGCCCGGCTTGGCAAAGCCATCCATGGCATAAAAAATGGGAAGCGCCGCTTACAGGCAGCGCCCCCATTTTTATGGCATTTGATCCCGGCAGCGGTTATTTGTTCAGCGCCATATCCCCCGGCTTGATCCAGCCGACGCGGCGCAGCAGCAATCCGCACATCCACGCCAGAATCGAGGGCAGCACAAAGCACAGCAGCACAATTTTAAGGATGACCACGCCCGCCGGCTGGCCGGCCTGGGCCGCCATGGCCTCCCACATGCCCAGCGGGCCAACCAGGCCGCTGGTGCCCATTCCGGCGCCCGTCGGGGTATTGAGCGCGCCAAACAGCGTGGTGGCCAGCGGCCCCATCACCGCTGCGGCAAACATAGCCGGCAGCAAAATGGCCGGTTTTTTAAGAATATTTTCCACCTGCAGCATGCTGGTGCCCAGGCCCTGGGCCAGGAAGCCGCCAATGCCGTTATCGCGCCAGCTCGCCACCGCAAAGCCCATCATATGGGCACAGCATCCCGCCGTTGCAGCCCCTGCGGCCAGCCCATCCAGCCCCAGCATAATGGCCAGCGCCGCGGAGGAAATGGGCGCCGTCAGCGCCAAGCCCATGATGGAAGCCACCGCAATGCCCATGGGAATGGGCTGCAGCACCGTGGCGTGGTTGATAACCGCGCCAAGGCCATTCATCATGGCGTTGATGGGCGGCCCAATCAGCCAGCCGACAACACCGCCGGACAGGATGGCGACCGCCGGCACCAGCACGATATCCACCGGCGTTTTGCCCGCCACCAGGCGCCCGCATTCCGCCGCCGCAATGGCAGCCAGGTAAGCGCCCACAGGGCCGCCCAGGTTATACCCATACGCGCCCGCCCCGGCCGCCGCAAAGATGGCCAGCGGCACGGATTTTAGCCCGAAAGCCACCGCAACGCCGATAGCCGCGCCGACAACCGGCGATTTGGCCCCCAGCACCTCGGCAAAGGGCGCGATAAAGCCCAAGCCCGGGATGCGGGCAATCTGCGACAGGATAAGCCCGATAATCAGCGAGGCAAACAGGCCCTGCGCCATGGCCCCCATCGCCTGCAGCAGGTAGCGGCGGTAAATAAACAGCCCCACCTTTTTGATGCCCGACCAGACGGCCGGAAAAAAAGATTTCATGCAAAAGCCCCCTTCAAAAGCTTAGCTTTCGCCGTAGAATACTGCAAAGGCCCCCATTTGTCAAGAGGGCTGTCTTGACACATCGTGATATCCCCGCATGCCTTGCGGCACATCCTGCGCCAACACGGCTTTGGCCCATTGCGTTACAAAAACCCGGGCTGCCGGCAGCCGGCTTGGGGCAAAAAAATACCGGGTCAGGGCTTGAAGAAGGCCAGGCGGCGGAATATAATCAGGTTGGCTTTTTGCCGATAATAGAAAAAGGAGGGAACTTGGGTGGATACAGGCAGTACCGGGATAAAAACCGATCCTGACGGTCGAAGACGGCATGGCTGCATCCGCCGGATGCAGTTCCCTTATTGCGCCATGCGATCCGTCCACGCCATTAAACGGGCGTAGGGTTGGTTTTTGTCCCCCCTACCGGTGTGAAACCGCAAGTAAAGGGGGAAATGGCAATGGAACAATTACAGCTTTTTTTGCAGCAAAAGCAGTACCAGGCTTTGCGCGCCTGGCTGGCGGAGCAAAACGCCGTTGATTTGGCCTTGGCGTTTGAGGATCTGCCCCTGGAAAGCCAGGTGCTTGTTTTTCGGCTGCTGACCAAGGAAATGGCGGCCGATGTGTTTGCTTATCTGTCCAACGACAGGCAGCAGGAAATTGTCGACAGCATTTCCGACCGGGAGCTGCATCAGCTGGTGGAAGATCTGGCCATCGATGATGCGGTGGATTTTATCGAGGAAATGCCGGCCTCCGTGGTCAAGAAAATCCTGCAAAACGCCAGGGAGGATACGCGCCGCCTGATTAACCAGATTTTGCAATATCCGGAAAACTCCGCCGGCAGCATCATGACGGTGGAATATGTCAGCCTGCATCGCACCATGACGGTGCAGCAGGCTTTCGACCGCATCCGCAAAACCGGTGTGGATAAGGAAACCATCTATACCTGCTTTGTTACAGATGAGCAGCGCCATTTAATGGGCGTGGTATCCGTGCGCACGCTGCTGCTCAATAAAATGCAGGATATTGTCGGCGATATCATGGAAACCCATGTGCAATCCGTCGCCACCACGGACGATCAGGAAACCGTAGCCACGCTCTTTAACAAATACGATCTGTTGTGCATGCCGGTAACTGACAGCGAAAACCGACTGGTAGGCATCATTACCGTAGACGACGTGGTTGATGTTATCCAGGAAGAGGCAACGGAGGACTTTGAAAAGATGGCCGCTATGGTTCCCTCCGATAAGCCCTATTTAAAGACCAGCGTTTTTTCCCTTGCCAAAAACCGCATCGTATGGCTGATGGTGCTGATGTTCTCGGCCATGATCACGGGAACGCTGCTGGAAAAATACGAGCTGGCCATCCAAACCATGCCGCTGCTGGTAACCTTTGTGCCCATGCTGATGGATACCGGCGGAAATGCCGGCGCACAGGCCTCCACCATGATTATCCGCGGCATGGCGATGGACGAAATCCATCCCCGCGATGTATTTGTGGTATGGTGGAAAGAGATCCGGGTATCCCTGCTGGTAGGCGTGACGTTGGCCGCGGCCAATTACATCCGCGTCATGCTGCAGTATCCCGATGCCGATCCGCTGACGCCGCTTGTGGTGGCCATCAGTTTGCTGGGAACGGTCATCATGGCCAAAGGCGCCGGCTGCCTGCTGCCCATACTGGCCAAAAAGTGCCGGTTGGACCCGGCCATCATGGCGGCCCCCATCATCACCACGCTGGTGGATGCCTTTTCGCTGATTTTCTTTTTCAACATCTCACGCCTGCTGCTGAAAATTTAGCGCCGCCTGCGCCGTTATCTGCAAGGGAAAGGCGCATGGCCGGCCGATAAAAAAGGGGCTGCCCCCGATGCGCGCTTTAACAGCGCCGCCGGTGCAGTCCTTTTTGAATATGCCATTTTGCCTTCTCAAGCCGCTTTTTTGCGTTGCCGCGGCGGCCATCCCCTAAAGCAGGCTGCCATGGCCACGGTGCAGGGCGCCGTCAGCCCCCCATATCCTCCCCGCGCATTTCGCGGATGGCATCCACCATGGCGGATAAATCGGGCCGGCCGGTATGCGCGCCCCAGGACAGGCGAACCACGCACAGGGCATCCTCCTGGCTGACCCCCATGGCCAGCAGCACATGGCTTGCCCCCCAATGCAGCGATGAGCAGGCCGAGCCCGAAGCAAACGAGCAGGTGCCGGACATCATGCGCGTCAGCACCGTCGAGGATACCCCCGGAAAATGCAGGTACAGCGTATTGGGAAGCCGCGGCGCATCCTGGGAAAAAACGCGGTGTTCAACGGGCTTAAACTGTTCCAGCAGCCATTTGCCGGTATCGGCCATGGCGGCAACCTCGGCTTCGTGATGGGCAAGGGCTTCCTCCACCGCCGCGCCAAAGCCGGCAATAAGCGGCGTGGGCAGCGTGCCGGAGCGCAATCCGCCTTCCTGCCCACCGCCAAAGACAATGGGCTGGATGGGCGCACGCTGCTTTTTGGTGAAGACCAGCGCACCCACACCGATGGGCCCGCCCAGCTTATGCGCCGTAACCGCAACGGTATCCGCCCCCAGGGTTTGCAGCGAAAGGTCCTTGGTAAAGGATTGCGCCGCATCCACATGGAAATAGGCCGGATGGCCGTCCAGCGCGCGGGCAATTTCCTGCACCGGCTGCAGCGCCCCGGTTTCGTTATTGGCGTGCATCAGGGTAACCAGCAGCGTATCCTCCCGCAGGTGCGCCAGCATATCCTGCGCCCGCACCACGCCGTTGGGCTGGGGGGGCACGATATCCACCTCAAAACCGCGCTCGCGCTGCAAATACCGAAGGGGTTCCAGCACGGCAGGGTGCTCGATGGCGCTGGCGATAATATGGCGCCGTCCCTGGGCTTCCCCCCACCGGGCCAGGCCCAGGATGGCCAGATTATCGGCCTCCGTCGCCCCCGAGGTAAAGATAACATCCCGTGGGGCGGCGCCCAGGGCGGCGGCGATGGTGCGCCGGGCGCCCTCCACCCGCATCAGGGCACGCTGGCCAAAAAGATGCGGGCTGGCGGCGTTGCCCGGTGTATCCCGCCAGGCTTCCACCATGGCATCCAGCGCAACCTTCCGGATAGGCGCCGATGCGTTAAAATCCAAATAAACAGGCATTGGTTTTCCCCCTATACGCGCGCAACCTGCGCCTTAAGCGCCGTTTCCAGCATCGGGCGGATGCAGCTTGCCATGCGCATAAAGCCCAAATCATTGGGATGGCAGCCATCGACGGTACAGGCATCCCGGTCCTGCCGGCCAAAAAGGTGCTCGCCATCGACAAACCACACGCGCTGATCGCCCCGGGCGCGGGCGGCTTCAAAGGTATCGTAGACGATGGCACGGCGCTGTGCGCCATCGGCATCGCCCTCAAAATCCGGCTTGGTCACCAGCACGATGGGCAGCCCCGGCTGCGCGGCGCGAACCAGGTTGAAAAAGGGCAAATGCGTTTTGGCCAGGTGCTGGGCGTTGGGGGCATTGTGATCGTAATCCATAACAAAGCAGCTCATCTTCATCCGGGAGATGTAGCGGGCAATGGCTTCCTCCCCCAGCGCGCTTCCCGAAAAGCCCAGATTGACGATGCCGGCATCCAGCCACCGCCCCAACACATGGGTATAGGCCAGGCCGGGGCGCGTAGCGCACCCGCCCTGCGTGATGGAGGAGCCATAAAAAACCACGGGCGCATCATAGGTATAAGGTGTGGGTGCCTCCAGTCGGCAGCCCTCCTTGAGCCCGATATGCAGCGTTTCCAGCCCGCCGTAATTGGGCAGATAAACCGTCCAGGCGATGAGGGCGCCGCCCTGCGGGGTATGGGCCAGGGCATAGGCCTGCTGCTGGCCCGCCTCCATGGGCACGGCGGTGGTGCGGTAAATATGCTGGCCCCTGGGCCCGGCATAGATATCCAGGCCGGTCAGCCCGCGCACGGTAAAATGGTGATGCACGCCCCAGGGCGCCACGCGCGCGGCAATGGCCACATAGGGGGAATCGGTCATAAAGCGCACGCAGGCACCGGCCGTATTGGTACTTAAATCCGCCGCACCTTCATTAATGCCCGCCCGGACGCCGGCAGGCAGGCGGTAAAAGGCCTGCTGCTCCATGGCTTCATCGCACAGGCCGCGCACCTCAAAGGGCGCATCCCAGCAGGAATAAAAAACGGCATCCTGCCGGCGCGTATCTTGGTTGGGCCACTCTATGCTCCGGCCCGGGCTTGTAATCATCATACGGATCCCCCCTTGTTTTTCTGGAACCATTATACAACCATTTGGCGGGGCAGCCAAGGCACCCTTCATTGACGCAAAAAGCGCACCATGGTATGATGACAAAAAATGGGAGCTTCTTAAAGGGGGGTTTTCCGTGCGCATATCGCAGATAAGAACCTACTTTTTATCCCGTTCCCCGTGGGTGGAGGATTGGGACAAAACGTGGGATAACTGCATCTGGGGCGATGCCGAGCACGAGGTGGGCCGTGTGCTGGTGTGCTGGCAAAGCTCGCTTGCCGCCATCGAATACGCCATCGACCACGGCTATGATACCCTGATCACCCACGAGCCCACGTTCTGGGGCTATTCCGACCAAAAAGAGCAGCGCCTGGATTTTATGGAACAGCCCGATATGTACGCGGTGGAGCCGCGCAAAATGCAGCTTTTGCAGACAGGCAAACTGCACATTCTGCGCCTGCACGACAGTTGGGACCGCTTCCTCACCCACGGCATTCCCTATGCCTGGGCACGCTATCTGGGGCTGGAAGGCAACCCCGCCATTATTGGCGACAGGGGCTATTTACTGGGCTTTGACGTGCCCCAAAAGCCCGCCGCATATTATATCCAGCAGATTGCCACCCGCGTCAAAGCGCTGGGGCAAAGCGCCGTGCAGGTGGTGGGCGATGACAGCCGCCCGGTTGGGCGCATCGGCGTTGGCACGGGGTGCGTCTGCCATCCCAACGGGTTTATCCAGATGGGGTGCGATCTTGGCGTTACCTGCGATGACGGATTGTGGTACTGGGGGCCGATTTCCTGCGCCAAGGATATGGGGTACCCCCTGGTGCGCGTTAATCACTGCGTCAGCGAGGAGCCCGGCATGCAATCCCTTACCAACTACCTGCGGGATATACTGGGCCTGGAAGCCGACTATTATTATGAAGGCTGCATGTTCCGCCTGGTCGAAGGCTAACGAAAAAGGAGCGCGCTTATATGAAAAAATTCACCCTTGCCCTGGCTATGCTGTTGGTGCTTATGCTGCCCTGCCTGCCGGTATCGGCAGCCAACCAGCAATACCATGTGGATGAGATCGGCTTTAGCATCGCCTTCCCCGCGGAATGGACGGTGTTTGACCGCAACCTTGCCGATGATGATCCCCGCCTGGACGATTACGGCCTGAAAGCGGAGGATATCCGGCAGCTGTATACCGCCAACAACATTTATTTAAACGCCCTGATCGACAGCCCCTTTTCGGAAGTGGTCGTTATGACCACCACCGACAGAAGCATCAGATCACTGTGGGATTTAAACCTGCGCTCCGATCAGGATATCGAGGATATCTTTACCGCCGTTGTCGATTCCGATCTTACGGAAGCAAACGGCCTGACATACGAGCCTTATCAAAAATGCTCCATCGGCCAGGCGGTTTATATCCGCATGCCTTTTTCCCGCATGGTAACGGATGTGGATGGCAACGAAAGCTCCGTCTATGGCGTGCAGTATTACACCATTTTAAACGGCAATGCCTACAGCATTACGCTGCATAGCTATGAGGGGCCCATCGATGAAGAACTGCTGGCCGCCTTCGATGCCTCCGTAAAAACGGTTACCTTCGACAGCGTGCAGCCCAAACCGGCGTCCGCCTTGGGCACGCTGGGCAAGGTGCTGGCCATCGGCATTGGGGCGGGCGTGCTCATTGCGGCGATCGTATGCGGCATCGTGCTGGTGGCACGCAAATCCCGCCAAAAGAGCGCTGTGCCCTATACCGCTTATGATGCCGGTGCGGCAGCCCCGCAGGCCTCGCAGGCCCCGCAGGCCGGGGATGCACCCCAGCAGCCGGCGCCCTTTGCGGCACCCGAAGATACGGCCGGCCGGCCGGAAGGGGACGCCCCGCAGGGCAGCTGATGCCCACCATCCGCCGCATGCCTGCGCAGCGCCTTGTTTTGCGCCATCGTTTGCTTATGGGCGGCATGTAACCTTTATGCTGAAAAGCCCGGCAGGATATAGCTGCCGGGCTTTTGTATTTGCCCCCGCACCGGGCTTTTCAACCGCCAACCCGGCAAAAACAGCCTAGCCCCCCGCCTTGCCCCTGCGCGCTATCGCCCGCTGCCCGGGCCATTCAGCAGGGATGAGGGCAGGCCGCCTGCGCCCCATTGCCACCGGCCCGGCTTGCCGGATAAAATCATGTTCGCCATTTGCCCCCTGCCCATTGCACCCCGGCCCTTGTTTCGATACAATACAGGGTAGAAAGCCTGCAATCGGATGGGAGGAAACCATATGCAAAACATGCTGCCGCCGTTTGGCGCCAATGGCTGGCGTTCGGATGCCCCCCGGGCGGATATCGCCCCCGCCTTTGACATATCCCCCGATGGCCTTAGCATGCGCGCGGTGCATGGGGGCGCCACCGTGGGTAAATACCTGTCCCAGCCTGTTTCCGTTACGCCCGGGCAAACCTATCGCTTTGCCTGCCAATATATGCTTGAATGCGCCCAGCCCAGCCTTAAACAGGTTCATGCCATGCTGACATGGCAGGATGCCTGCGGAAAGCCGCTGCGCCGCGATTATGCCAGCGACCGCGCCCATCTGCCGGGCGGCGCCGTGGAGCTTTCCCGCACACTTGAAGCGCCCGAAGGGGCTGCCCAACTGGTATCGGAACTTGTATTTAAATGGTGCCCGGACGGCCGGGTTACCTTTACCCAGGCTGTGCTTACGCCTGCCGCCGCCATTGCGCCGCGGCGCGTGCGCATCGCCGGGGCCTATGCCAAATACCCGGGAAACAAAGAGGGCAACCTGCAAACCATCCTGCGCATGATGGACGAAGCCGGAAAGCAGGGGGCGGATATCGTCTGCCTGACGGAGGCCGCCAATGCGCTCAATTGCACGGGCCCGCTTTATGACCGCTGCATCCGGATTCCTGGGCCGGAAACCCAGCTGATCGGGCAGATGGCCAAGCACCACCATATGTACGCCGTCATGGGCTTGTACCAGCGCCAGGGCGATGTTTGCTACAATGTGTCCGCCCTTTTTGGGCGCGACGGCCAGGTGGAGGGCATCTACCGCAAGGTACAGCTGCCCCTGAGCGAGGTGGAGGACGGCCTGACCCCGGGCGATGAATACCCCACCTTTAAAACCGATTTTGGCACCATCGGCATGATGGTATGCTGGGATCAGGGGTACCCGGAAATTGCCCGCAGCCTGGCGCTCAACGGGGCGGAAATCATCTTTGTGCCCACCATGTGGCCCAGCGATATCCAGGGCCCCAGCCGCGCGGCCGAAAACAGCATTTACCTGATGGCCGTCGCGCGCCCCTATGAGGAGTATCCCGTGCGCGTCTTTGGGCCTTACGGGCAGGTGATAGCCAAAGTGCCGGGCGATCCCGAGGGCCTGGCCAGCGGCGTGCTGACATGCGATATCGATTTAAACCAGCGCCATTACCAGCATTGGCTGTCCGTCGGCGATTGCCTGGGCGAAGCCAAGCCCATCTTCAGAACCGAGCGGCGAAACGATGTTTACGCCCCGGTGCTTGGGGAATAACCGGCCCTTAGCCCATGGCTCTTAACCTATGGCCGGGTTTTCTTCTTATCAATCCTATCGGCCCTGCTTGGCGGCATCAGCCCGCCCCCGCGGGGCTGACAAGGTTTAAAACCGCATCTGCTGCCTGCATGGGGGTAAGGCAGGTGGTATCGATAACGGGATAATCCA
>JAQXFY010000063.1 GCA_029006015.1 bacterium | reverse complement strand
AAGCTAAACTCATCCACCCAAAGGGGGCCTGAACATGAAAAAAAAGCATTTTCCATATCCGCACACGGTGTTTATTTTCCTGATGTGCGCCATCATTATTTTTACCATGGCGGGCTGTTCCGCGGGGCAGCCCACACCGGCGCCGGGCGATACCGCCGCCCCATCGGGCGCCACGCCGGGAACCGGCACGCAGCAGGGAACCTCCACAACGCCCGCCCCCGTTTTGCTGGATATTCCGCTGGACGGGGATGATACCAACGATACCCTGGAGGCCGCCGATATGGTTACCATTGCCCTGAGCGATGGCGGTATTACCGTTTCGGGGGAGGGCGCGCAGGCCTCGGGCAGCACGGTTACCATTACAAGCGCCGGGGTCTACCGCCTATCCGGCCAACTGACGGATGGCCAGGTGCGCGTATCCAGCCCGGACAAAGGCTGTGTGCGCCTGATTTTAGACGGGGTGGACATCCGCTGTGCAACCTCCGCCCCCCTCTACATTCTGGAAGCGGATAAAACCGTCATCACCCTGGCGGAGGGCAGCCGCAACCGTCTTGCCGATGGCACCGCCTATACCTATGCCGATGGCGAGGATGAGCCCAACGCCTGCCTGTTTTCCAAGGATGATTTAACGATAAACGGCGCCGGCGCGCTTGAGGTTTCGGCCAATGCCAACAACGGCATCGGCGGCAAGGATGACGTCACCATCGTCAATGGCAATATAACGGTAAACGCGCAAAACAACGGCATCAAGGGCAAGGATAACCTGTACATCGCCGGGGGCACCCTTACCGTGACCAGCGGCGGGGACGCGCTTAAAAGCGATAACGCCACCGATGCCGGCATGGGCAACATCATCATAACCGGGGGCACGCTGGTGCTCAACGCGGGTGAGGATGGCCTTCAGGCCGAGTATGCCGTGCTGATCGGCGGCGGGGAACTGACCATTCAATCGGGCGGCGGCGCGGCCAAGGCCCCCCAGCAAACCGGCCAGGGCATGGGCGGCTGGGGCGGCGGCTGGGGGATGCAGCAGCCCGGCAGCCAGCAGGATACCACCAGCACCAAGGGCATCAAGGCCGGGAACAACCTGTCCATCTCCGGCGGCACCTTTACGCTGGATTGTGCGGATGACGCCCTGCATACCAATGGCGATATGCAAATTTCGGGCGGCACCTTTACCCTTGGAACCGGGGATGACGGCATGCACGCCGATGGCGGGCTTTGCCTGTCCGGCGGGGACATCACCATTACCACCTGCTACGAGGGGCTGGAGGCCATGCAGCTGTCCATTTCCGGCGGCAACCTTCGCCTGAACGCCAGCGATGACGGCCTGAACGCCGCAGACGGCAGCGGCACCGCCGGCTTTGGCCGGCCGGGGCAGGGCAATTCCAATTGCAAGCTGACCATTTCTGGCGGCACCCTTGCCGTAGATGCGGGGGGCGACGGCCTGGATTCCAACGGCAGCATCGAAATGTCGGGCGGAACGGTGCTGGTCAACGGCCCGGTAAACGATGGCAACGGCGCCCTTGATTGCGACGGCACCTTTACCCTGGCCGGCGGCACGCTGGTGGCCGTGGGTTCTTCCGGCATGGCGCAGGTGCCGAATGCCGCTGCCGGCTTGTGCTGCCTGAACTATACTTTTGCCGGCCAGCAGGCTGCGGGCACGCCGGTAGCCCTGTTGGATGAAGATAACCGCCCGCTGATTGTCTTTGTGCCCACCAAGGCTTACCGCAACATCATCATCAGCACGCCGGACATGGCCAAGGGGCAAACGGTTTCACTGTATACCGGCGGCAGCGCATCCGGGCAGGATGAAAACGGATTGTGCCAGGGCTATACGCCGGGCACACTGGTTGAAAGCATAACGCTTACAGACCAGGTAACCACCGGCGGAAGCGCCCAGGGCGGCATGCGCCCCGGCGGCAACATGCCGGGCGGTAATGTGCCGGGCGGTGAGATACCGGGGGAAAACAACGGGATGCGCCCGGGCACAAAGCCCGGCCGCTGATGGCTGCAGCCGGCAAAACGGCGCCCGGTTTCGTTTGAGCCCGGCGGCCGGGATACGGGGGCCCCCACGGGGTACCCCCGTATTTTTATCATTTCCATCCCGCATATGCTGGGGCCGCCGGCGGGCACCATGTAATATGCCTTTCCCTCAAGCTGATCTGCCAGGCTTTTTATAAAAACGCCAAAGAAGCCGGGCTGTCTTGCCCGGCTTCCTTTTAAAAAGGCTTACGTAATGTTATTGCCCTGGATGTATCCCCTGGGCGTATTCCACGCGGGAGAGCACCATACCAACCACCTGGAATCGCTATATCCCGAAACCGATGACCGGGATATTGTCCGGGCATTTTCGCAGTAAACCGTATCGGCTACCACCCAATCCTGATTCCCGGTTTGTTGATATCCAACCGCTCCATAGAGTTCGGAATTTGTGACCACATTCTGTATTGTCCACGATATCCCAGACTGTCTTGCTGTAGATTCGCTCCTATATGGAGGGTTGATTGCTGCTGGATAATCGGCCCGTATAACAGCGCCCAATACCGGCTGCACAATGGCCATTAACATACAGGACATGACAAGAACGATCGCTTTCTTTTTAAAACCCATAACTATACCTTCTTTCTTTTGAAATAAAACCGCCAGCGAATTTAGGATATGTGGTAACTACGTCATTTCAGCCCCCCCCTGCGCCTGGCAATTATCCCCTTTTGCATATGGTTTAACGCCCATATGCATGCTAGGCCGCCACCCTTTCATCCCCCATGCTATGATGGGAACACAACGGCATCGATGCAGGATTGCATCCGCGGCTCGTATTGGTTCAAAAGCTCATCCAGCCCCTGCTTTCCTTCCATTAATTGGGATATGCATTGGGTAAAATGCTCCCTTAATCCCGGGAAAGCCGAAAGGTTTGTTGTAACAACCAGCTGATCGCCCGTTTTTAATGCTTCTTCAAACATATCCACCATCTTCTGGGTATGGCCGTTAAATAAAGTGGCTGCCAGCTCCTCCGGCCAGGATAAAATGCTGCTGTCCTGTTGCGTGTAATAATTGCCGCAATACCATAACCAGGCAAAACCCACATCCGGATTTGGGCTGTTTGCACCTATCATATAATAGCTTTCCCGTATGCAAAATTCCGCCTGCGCCGTATCAGAGGGGGCCATTGGCAGAGGGACGGCCTGCATCTTATCCTCGTAGGGGCTTGTCCTTTGCGCAACAAACCACATACCATAGAACATATTATTTTTCCTAAGCCCGGCGGATTCCTGATTTTTTTCGTACCGAAAATCACCGCTGCGAACGGCATCCGCCAACATGGCCAATATTTCTTTCGATTGCGCCTGGTGCAGCGTCATTTGATATTGGCCGTCCACCACCTGATAAAGGCTGCCGCCGTTTAGGGCCAATGCGCCACCAATGACGTTATCTGTAACGGCAAAACCTTTTGCCGTGGCGCGCTGCGCAGCATTGGGCTGATTAAACATGCGGGAGATGGATCTCATTTTGTTCCAAGTCCATTCCCCATGCAAATAACTATCCAGCGGATCCTCTACCCCATATTTTTCAAGCTCGGTAAGATTATAAACGACGGCCTCTACATACTCCCCTTTTTTGGCATATAACCCTTCAAAATACTGCAGGCAATAAGGCTTGCCCTGCCACATATTGGCCTGCCAAACGGAAGGAATAAAGGTATTGTCCTTGGGATCCAGCCATTGATCCACCGGCTGAACCAACCCCATAATCGCTGCACGCGGCATTAAATCCAACCATGGATATCCTTCCATTTCGCCCCAAATGGTGGGGGATTTACCCGTTGCATACGCATATTGCATAATGCCCAATCTGCCGCCGCCCAGATCCAGGATTTCCTTGACCTTGTCCGGCGGTATAAACATTTTGCCCAACTCCACACCAAACCGCCTTGAAAATTCCTCCCGCAGCTCTTTTTCCGGGTTGGGCCCTTCCTCATCATCGCTATAACCCGAATAAATAACAATGCGTTTGCCTGCCATCGCCGAAAAATCAATCCCGGCCGGCCAATCCACCACTTTTTCCGGCGTAGGGCTGACGGACGGGCCGGGTTCCACCTTGGGTATGGCATCGGGGCCGGGGCTGGGGCTGGCGGACGGCCCCGCACAGCCGGCCAGCGCCGACAATACCATGCCGATAGCTGCCATCGTGGTTATCGCTTGCCGTTTTTTCATCTGAACATCCCCTTTTATACCATTATCATCACGCCTAAAGCGCCGCCTGCTTGTGCTTTTTCTTACCGTTTGCAAAACCTTCTGACGTTAGTTTACAGGGTTTTACCCCTATGTCAATTCAGATAAAAAACATTCCGTCGCAATTTAGGGCAAGCAAACACAAAAGCCAACAAAATATGACAAAAAGCGCCATAAACCCGCTTTTGCTGCCACCGGGTTTGCAGGTGCATTCTTGTTGCAGCCATAACAAGATTTGTGTATACATAGCATATATAGCGGCACCCCCTAAACCCGGGGGCCTGCACACCGTGTGTACTGCGCCATTTCTTGCCACCCAGGGCCCGGGCAGGCTGGGCCTGCCGGGTTTGTTATGATACAATAGCACGAAAGCTTTACCCTTTTATGGTTTGCGAGGTATGCTATGCCCCATTTGATGACCACGCTGATGCGCACACAGCTGCACGCCGTTAAATCCATGATGAAGCCGGAAAAGCTTCAATCCACCCGCGCCCTGCAGGATAAGCTGGGTGAATTGATGGCGCGGGTACACAGCTCGCGCATCACGCTTTTTCCCATTGCGCTGGATGGTTTTCAGGGCTGTTGGGCCCTGCCCACCGGCTCGCCTCGGCGCGGCATGTTGCTGTATGTGCACGGGGGCGGTTATACCGCGGGCGATCTGCCCTACGCCACGGGGTTTGGCAGCGTGCTGGCCGATCAGGTGGGGCGCCCGGTTTTTTGCCCGGCCTATCGCCTGGCGCCGGAGCATCCCTTTCCCGCTGCCGCCCAGGATGCGCTGGCGGCCTACCGCTATTTGCTGGAGCAAGGCATTCCTGGGCAGGAGATCATCCTGTGCGGGGAATCGGCGGGCGGCGGGCTTATCGTATCGCTGGCGCTGCAGATCAAAGAGGCCGGTTTGCCCATGCCCGCCGGCATGGTGCCCATTTCCCCCTGGGTTGATCTGACGCTTTCCGGGGCATCCTATACCGATAACAAGCAGGCCGATCCCTGCCTAACGCGCGAACTGCTGGCCTATGATGTGGAAGTTTACGCCGGAACCAACGCGCGCCATCCCCTGGCGTCCCCCATCTTTGGCGATTTAACCGGTTTGCCGCCAGCCCTCATCTATGCCGGTGGGGATGAGCTTTTATTAAGCGATGCGCATATGCTGCAAGGCAAGCTGCTATCCTGCGGCGTGCCCGCCCGCCTGGTGGTGGAGGAGGGCCTGTGGCACGCGTATGTGCTCTACGGCGTAAAGGAAGCGCGCGATGCCCTGGAAGGCATTGCCGCGTTTGTGGAGGAAACCCTGGCATGAAGCAATCCCCCCGATGGATGCGGCTGGATAACGCGGCCAAAATTTATCCGGCAGCCAAAAAACGCAACTGGTCGGCGCTGTTTCGCCTGTCCGCCACGCTGGATGAGGCGGTGGACCCGGATACCCTGCGCCGGGCGTTGGCCCGCACGCTGCCGCGCTTTCCGGCTTTTGCCGTGCGCATGAAAACCGGCATGTTCTGGTATTATCTGGAGCATGCGGAGGGCGCGCCACCCGTGCAGGAGGATAGCTGCTGCCCCTGCCCGGTGCTGCGGCTTAAGGCCAACGGCGGTTTTGGGCTGAGGGTGCGTTACTACGGCTGCCGCATCGCCGTGGAATTTTTCCATGTGCTGACCGATGGCACCGGCGGCATCAGCTTTTTAAAAACGCTGGTGGCCGAATACCTGACGCTGCGCTATGGGGCTACCGTCCCCCGGGGAGGGGATATCCTGGATTGTTCCGCCCCCGCCCTGCCGGAGGAGATCGAGGACAGTTTTTTGGCGCACGCCGGGCCGGTCGCCTCCGGCAGAAGCGAAAAAAAGGCCTATCGTGTACGGGGCACGCCAAACCGCGGCGGGTTTGTCACCGTTACCTGCGGCGATATTCCGGTGGACCGGCTGCGCGATAAAGCGCGGGAAAAGGGCGTCAGCATCACGCAATACCTGACGGCGGTTTTGATCCTGGCCATCGATGATATCCAGCGGCAGGAAAACCACCCTGCCCGCAAACTCAAGCCGGTTAAAATCTGTGTGCCCATCAACCTGCGCCGTTTTTTCAAAAGCCGCACCACCCGCAACTTTGCCAGCTATGTCAACCCCGGTATCGAGCCGCGCATGGGCGAATATACGCTGGATGAGGTATTATCCTGCGTCTACCACCACATGGGGCTGGAAATTACCGAAAAAAAGTTAAGCGCCAAGTTTACCGCCAACGTGCGCTCGGAAAAAAACGCCCTGCTTCGCGTGACGCCGCTGTTTATTAAAAAGCCCATCATGAAGATGGCGTTTCATATTGCCGGGGACAGGAAAACCTCCAGCACGCTGTCCAACCTGGGGCAGGTGCATCTGCCGCCCGAGATGGCGGAGCATGTTGGGCAGATGGATTTTATACTGGGGCCGCTGTCCATCAACCCGGTAGCCTGCGCGGCGCTGTCCTATAACGGGCGGCTGCATATCAACATCACGCGCACCATTGCCGAGCCCAAGGTGGAGCGTGCCTTTTTTACGCGCCTGTTCAAGCTGGGCATCCCCGTTAAGGTGGAAAGCAACGCGAAAGTACAGGGGGAATAAAGCGTGTCGTATTGTGTTAATTGCGGCGTGGAAATACAAAAAGGCCAAAAAAGCTGCCCGTTGTGCGGCGTGGCGGTTATCAACCCCGCCCAGCCCGGGCCGGAGAGCGCGCCGCCCATGTATCCGCCAACGCCGGTTACCGGCTACCGCGATAATTACCGGGATTTTATCGGCCCCATCGCTATCCTGCTGCTCATCCCGGCGCTGGTATCGCTGATATGCAATGTATTGACGGCGCACGCCGTCACCTGGTCGGCCTATGTCATGGCGGCCATCGGGCTGGCATGCGTATTTGTGCTGTTTCCCCTTGCGTTTTCGCGCCCGCGGCCGGCGCTTTGCATCGCCGTGGATACCGCCGCCACCGCAGCCTTTTTATTTTTGCTGCAACATTTAACCCATGGGCGGTGGTTTTTCTCCCTGGGCCTGCCCATCTGCCTGGCGGCCGGGCTTTTTGTATGGGCGCTGTTTTGTGTGTTGGGGCGAAAGCGTTGGGGCAAACTGGCCCGGGCCGCGCTGGCGCTTGGCGCTGCGGGCGCTTTTACCCTGGCAACGGATGTATTCATCAACCTGTCGCTGAAAGGGGCATGGCGGGTGGGATGGTCGCTTTATGCGGCGGTGCCCTGCGCCCTGTTGGCGGCCGCAGCGCTGCTGGTGCACCATAACCGCCGCGCCAAGGAACATATGCGGCGCCGGTTTTTTATTTAAGCCTGTTGCTTTTCCACAACGCGCCGCCCTGCCCGGCTCCGGCTGCCGGGCCCAACATGGGCAAGCCCGGGTTACTGGGCCAGCCGCTTTTGCATAACATCGATATGCGTGGCGTATAAAAGCGCGGTATCGGCGGTAATCAGCTTTTGGTTATACAGCGCCAGCAGGCTGGCGTCCATCGTCACCATGCCCTCCGCCGCCGAGGAAGCGATGACCGTTTCCAGCTGATGGGTTTTGCCTTCCCGCACCATGTTGCGGATGGCCGGCGTAACCTGCATGATCTCAAAGGCGGGTTTAAGCCCGCCTGCCACCAGGGGCACCAGCTGCTGGGAGATAACCGCCTGCAGCAGCATGGACAGCTGCACGCGGATCT
>JAQXFY010000062.1 GCA_029006015.1 bacterium | reverse complement strand
TGCATGATCCCAACAGCCGCCTGCGCAGCCGGGATTGGGACCTCCAAACCATTATGGACCAGGCCCGGGGCCTATGGTGCTACCAGCTTACAAAAAATTAAATTGCCTGTTGACAGGGGCGCCGGGCTTCTGCTATAATCGGCCGCGTAAAGGATTTGAAACGCCGAAAGGGGGGATGCCGCATGCCAAACACGAACAGCCGGGGGCACAATTGGGTGATGTGCGGCACCGCTTGTTATCGGTGTTCGCTTCGTTAACGTTGCCCTGATATCATTGGCATTGGGCAGGATGCGAACACGCATCCTGCTTTTTTGTTTGCCCTTTGGGGCGTAAGGAGGCATCCTATGGCACGCGATATTATCCGCCTGGAGGGCGTCGGCAAGGTATTCGATTCGGCCAAGGCCCATGTGGTGGCGCTGGAAGGCATCGATCTGGCCATCCAGGAGGGGGAAATTTTCGGCATCATCGGGCTAAGCGGCGCGGGTAAATCCACCCTGGTGCGCTGTATCAACCTGCTGGAAAGGCCGACAACGGGCCGCGTCATTGTTGACGATCAGGACATGACCGCCCTGCCCCCCAAGGCGCTGCGCCAGGCCCGCCGCTCCATCGGCATGATTTTCCAGCAGTTTAACCTTTTAATGCAGCGCACGGCGCTTCAAAACATCTGCTTTCCCATGGAAATTGCCGGCACCCCTTCCGCAGAGGCCAAAAAACGCGCGGAAGAGCTTTTGGGGCTTGTCGGGCTGGAGGATAAGGCTTCCGCCTATCCCGCGCAGTTATCCGGCGGCCAAAAGCAGCGCGTGGCCATTGCCCGTGCACTGGCGACAAACCCCAAGGTGCTTTTGTGCGACGAGGCCACCAGCGCCCTGGATCCGACGACCACCCGCTCCATCCTGGCGCTGCTCAAGGAAATCAACCAGCGTTTGGGCATTACCATTGTGGTTATCACCCACGAGATGGCGGTTATCGAGGAAATCTGCCAGCGTGTGGCCATCATCGATCAAAGCCATATCGCAGAAATCGGCCGGGTGGAGGATATCTTCCTGCGCCCCTCCTCCGCCATCGCGCGCAAACTGATCTTTCCCGATGGCAAGCCGGAGGCTTCCTTTTCCGGCAACCGCTGCCTGAGGCTTGTATTTGAAGGGCAATCCATCGAGGAGCCCATC
Organism: bacterium; assembly: GCA_029006015.1. Taxonomy (GTDB): domain Bacteria; phylum Bacillota; class Clostridia; order Christensenellales; family SUG1161; genus SUG1161. Next base: position 6,274 of record JAQXFY010000062.1, on the reverse strand, counting down.
ATCTCCGGCATGGTGCTGGAATGCGGCGCGCCCGTTTCCATTCTGTTTGCCGATACCAAGCATATCGATGGTAAGATCTACGGCCAGATGCTGGTGCAGCTGCCCGATAACCAAAAGGCGGTCTTCCGAATGCTTTCGTACCTATCAATGCGCGGCGTACACTATAAGGAGGAATTAAGCGATGTTTAGCCCCGAGATGTGGTCCATGCTAGGAATCAGCATCCTGGAAACGCTGTATATGACCTTGATTTCCTCATTATTTGCTTATGTGCTGGGGCTGCCCTTGGGGCTGCTGCTGGTGGCCACCGATAAAGGCGGGATATGGGAAAAGCGCACGCTCAACCGCGTGCTGGGCACCATCGTTAACATCCTGCGCTCGATCCCCTTTATTATTCTGCTTGTGGCCATCATCCCCTTTACGCGCGCGTTGGTGGGTACATCCATCGGTTCCACCGCCACCATTGTGCCGCTGGTTATCGCGGCGGCCCCCTTTGTGGCGCGCATGGTGGAAAGCTCCCTAAAGGAAGTGGATGCCGGCGTTATCGAAGCGGCCAAGGCCATGGGGGCCTCCCCCTTGCAGATTTTAATCAAGGTGCTGCTGCCGGAGGCTAAGCCCTCGCTGATCGTGGGGTGCGCCATTGCCGTTACCACCATTTTGGGATACTCCGCCATGTCCGGCTTTGTCGGCGGCGGCGGGCTTGGCACGGTGGCCATTAAATACGGTTACCACCGCTATCAGACCGACGTTATGCTGATTTGCATCGTCTTCCTGGTTTTGATCGTACAGGCGTTCCAAGCGATTGGTATGCGCATTGCCACCCGTGGCGATAAGCGCATCCGATAAATTTGAAGGAGGTTTTTTTCATGAAAAAGTATGTTTCCATCCTGCTGGCCGCGCTGCTGGCCACCTTCGCCTTTGCCGGCTGCGGCAAAAAGAGCGACACCACCATCAAAGTCGGCGCAAGCATTACGCCGCATGCGGAAATTTTAGAGCAGGTAAAACCCATCCTGGCTGAAAAAGGCTATACTCTGGAGATCGTTGAATTTGATGATTATGTCCAGCCCAACCTGGCCGTGGAATCGGGCGATCTGGATGCCAACTATTTCCAGCATCAGCCCTACCTGGATAATTTTAACGATGAGCGCAAAACGCACCTTGTATCCATCGCCGGTATCCATTACGAGCCTTTTGCACTGTATGCGGGCAAGGGCAAATCCCTGGATGACATTCAGGATGGCACCATCATTTCGGTTCCCAATGACGGCAGCAACGAGGCGCGCGCGCTGTATTTGCTGGAGTCCCTGGGGCTGATTACCCTGAAAGAGAACGTTGGCTTTACCGCCACGGTGCTGGATATCGCCACCTACAACAAAAAGATCACCATCAAGGAACTGGATGCCGCCCAGCTGACGCGCACCCTGCCCGATGTGGATTTTGCGATCATCAACGGCAACTATGCCCTGCAGGCCGGCCTGAAGGTTTCCACCGATGCGCTGGCGGTAGAGGATAAGGATTCCGTGGCCGCCAAGACCTATACCAACATCCTGGTTGTTAAGGAAGGCAACGAGAAGAACCCGGCGCTGCTCGCCCTGGCGGAAGCCCTCCAGTCCGACACCATCCGCGATTACATCAACCAAACCTACAACGGCTCGGTCATCCCGACGTTCTAATGCAGCAGCACAAATTTTTCCGGCTGGCCTGAGGATGGGCAAGCCAAACAAAAAGGCGGAGTGGATACTCCGCCTTTTTTGATATCATGCGCCGGCAGCCGCACCGCGCTTTATGCCATACCGCCCATCTGCGATACCAGCATGTGTTCCAGCGCATCCGGGGTATCGGCAAAGCGCGTTGCCCCGGCCTGCTCCAGCTGCAGGCGGCTGCGAAAGCCCCAGGTGACGGCGATCATGGGCAGCCCGGCGTTTTTTGCGGTTTGGACATCGACATCGGAATCCCCAATATAAACCGCTTTGCCATCCATGCCCCCCAGCGCCTCAAGCGCCAGATACACGCTATCGGGCGCCGGTTTTTTGGCCACATTGGCCCGCTCCCCAATGGCGCAATCGACCAATCCCGTAAAAAAGGCCGCGCTCAGCCCGTCCACGGCCGATTGTATTTTATTGGACACAATGCCGATGCGCATGCCCCTGGCTTTAAGATGCGCCAGCATGGGCAAAATGCCGGGATAGGGCGCGGTTTGCACCTGCAAATGGCCATGGTATGCCGCCAGGAAGCCCTCATATACCGCCTGCTGCACCGCCTCGGGCGTTCCCTCCGGCACCGCGCGCGCGATCAGCCTCCGGACGCCGTTGCCCACCATGGCGCGCACCTCCTCCTGCGTGCGGCCCGGCAGGCCCTGCTGGCGCAAGGCCTCGTTGGTGGCCCAGGCCAAATCGCCCAGGGTATTTAAAAGCGTACCATCCAGATCAAAAAGCACCGTACTTGGCAGGGGCATAGCATTCATCCTTTGGCTTGATTGGGGCATGACCGCCCCTGCCTTATAATACGCCCTGCTTTTCAAATTTCCTGTATATCAAGGCGGCGCTATTGATAAATGCGCTTTTCCCGCCCATACCCAAGGCCAGGAAGCATCACGCCCATCCCGGCCAGTGCGGAGTGCCATCGGCTTTTATGGCTTATATGCCCAATACAAGCCGCCTTTTCATGGGGCCTGCACGATAAACCATGCCCGCCCCAAGCCCGTTGCCTATCCCGCTGCATAAAACCCGCCGGTGTTAGACCGGGCTTTGTAAAGCCGTTAATCCGACCTATGGCTGCAATCATAGGTCGGATTTTCATGTTATGGGTTGGGGTTGGAATATCCAAGGCTCCCTCTGAGGAGGGAGCTGTCAGCGAAGCTGACTGAGGGAGAGGCGCTTGACAGTCAGATCAATAGATTGGCATACACCACTAAAATTGCGGTCAATATCCAGATTGCAAATTCTTACTACCGTTAGATTGATAGGCTCTAAGCCTTTTGTGCGCAGCTCATCTTTTAGGGCCTGCACCGCTGTATCATGTCCGCCACCGTCCAGTTCGATGACCAGCCCTGCTTTTGCACAATAGAAATCCGCAATGTGATTACCGATTGCTTTTTGCCTTTGAAAGCGCACCGGGTAGTTTTTCAAAAAATCATACCATAGTTTCCGTTCCCATGGGGGCATATTCTTTCGGAGTGCCTTTGCAAGGGGGATGTTTTCGTTATTGTAGTCTTTTATGTTCTCTCCCTCCGTCAAAAATCAAGGATTTTTGCCACCTCCCTCGTCAGAGGGAGGCTTTGATGCGGTGCGAAATCGCACATTTGCATTACACCAAACGGTGTACAGAAGTGCGCCCTTTCGTTTCGAAAAAATGTTCAGCCACCCGAGAAACCGGAATTTATCTATTTCTCGAGAAACATATTGTTACTTTATATCAAAATTGAAGCGCCCATCTTGGCCCTCTTCGGACATTTCAACGATAATATAGACCGTGCCTTTTTGCAGTACTCCGCCAATCTCACTTATATCATCGCCGGAATGAGCGGAAAACAGTTCCGTTTTTGTCCCATCACAGTCATAGAAAACCTTTGCGCTACCGTTTTCAAGTTTTGCGGAATAGTTGATTTTTTCATCCGCACTTTCGCATTTCAGCTTAAATACCATAGAGCCTTCAAAGCTTGAAAAACTCATGGAAGCGTTTTTGGCCGTGTTTGTATGCACAAACGCCACCGCTTTGTAATGCGAAGTATATCCGTTACAGCCGGATAGCATCAACAGTAACAACGCCAAAATATCGGCAACCAGAACGATAAATAATTGCTTTTTCATAAGGCTGATCTCCTTTTGCATTTTTTCTTGCATACCGAAAAAGCCCGAGTTATCTCACCCTTTTGCCGAGTAATTATATCGGTAAAGCATAAAAAAATCTACCATCCGCACAGAAAAACGCCCGAAGAAGTTTAGGATTCTTCGGGCGTACTCCATCCTGTCTTACATCCACCAACTGATAAACCGGCGGGGGTTTTAACAGATGCCACGGTATACCTGGGGCAAAAGCCATTACTTGGCCACGATATTGACCAGCCGCCCCGGAATGATGATGATCTTTTGTACGGTTTTCCCCTCCAACCAGCGCTGCACGTTGGCATCGGCCAGCGCAGCCTCGCGGATGGCAGCCTCGTCCGCCCCGGCGGGCATCGTCACCTTGGCGCGCACCTTGCCCAGCACCTGGATGGCCATTTCCACCGTATCCTCCCGGCAGAGGGCTTCATCATATTGCGGCCACGGCGCGCGCACCAGCCCGCCCTTGCCGCCGATGTTCTGATAAATTTCCTCCGTAATATGGGGGGCAACGGGGTTTAGCAGGGTAACCAGCGTAATCAACTCCCCACGGGTGACGCGGCCAATCTCATATAGGCGGTTGACCAGCGTCATCATCTGGGCGATGGCGGTGTTAAACTTCATCTGCTCGTAATCCTGGCCCACCTTGCGGATGGTCTGGTGCATCAGGGTGCGGCATTCCTGCGAGAAGCCATCCCCCTCCACCAGCATATCCTGCAGGCGCCAGACGCGGTCCAAAAAGCGGCGGGAACCGCGCGCGCCCGTGGTCGACCACGGGATGGCCTGATCGAAGGCGCCCATAAACATCTCGTACACGCGGAAGGCATCGGCGCCGATTTCGGCCACGATATCATCGGGGTTGATGACGTTGCCGCGGGATTTGGACATTTTTTCGCCGTTTTCGCCCAGGATCATGCCGTGGGAGGTGCGCTTTTGATAAGGCTCCTTGGTGGGCACCATGCCGATATCATACAAAAATTTATGCCAGAAGCGGCTGTAAAGCAGGTGCAGCGTGGTATGCTCCATACCGCCGTTGTACCAATCCACCGGCAGCCAATAGGAAAGCGCCTCCGGCGAGGCCAGGGCCTGATCATTTTGCGGATCGGTATAGCGCAGGAAATACCAGCTACTGCCCGCCCACTGGGGCATGGTATCGGTTTCGCGCCGGGCCGGGCCGCCGCAATGCGGGCAAGTGGTATTGACCCAATCCGTGCAGTGCGCCAGCGGGGATTCGCCGTTATCCGTCGGTTCGTAGGCTTCTACCTCCGGCAGGGTGACGGGCAGCTGCTCCTCCGGCACGGGCACCCAGCCGCAGGTATCGCACCATACCAGGGGAATGGGCTCGCCCCAATAGCGCTGGCGGGAGAAAACCCAATCCCGCAGCTTAAACTGCACGGCCCGTTTGCCCAGGCCCTTTTCTTCCAGATAATCGATCATGGCACCCTTGGCCTTGGCGGGCACCATGCCATCCAAAAAGTCGGAGTTGACCATGTGGCCGCTTTCAATTTCCGTAAAGGCCTGCTTGGTGATATCCCCGCCCGAAACCACCTCGATCATGGGCAGATCGAATTTTTTTGCAAAGGCATAGTCCCGCTCGTCATGGGCGGGCACCGCCATGATGGCGCCGGTGCCGTAGCCCATCAGCACATAATCGCTGATCCACACCGGGATCTCACGGCCGTTTACGGGGTTTACCGCCACAATGCCCTTAAGGGGCACGCCGGTTTTATCCAGCGCCACTTCGGTACGCTCAAAATCGGATTTTAAAGAGGCCTGATGGCGATAAGCCAGCACCTCATCAAAATTTTCAATGGATTGCTTCCATTCATCCACCAGGGGATGCTCGGGGGAAAGCACCATATACGTTGCACCAAACAGGGTATCGGGCCGCGTGGTGTACACGGTCACCTTCCCGTTTACCGGCCGGATGGCAAAATCAACATGCGCGCCCTCGCTGCGGCCGATCCAGTTGCGCTGCTGGGTTTTAACCTTTTCGATAAAATCCACATCGTCCAGATCATCGAGCAGGCGCTGGGCATAGGCGGTAATTTTCAGCATCCACTGGCTTTTGACGCGCCGCTCCACCTGGCCGCCGCAGCGCTCGCACACGCCGCCGACAACTTCCTCGTTGGCCAGGCCGCATTTGCAGCTGGTGCACCAGTTGATGGGCATTTCCATTTTATAGGCCAGGCCCTTTTTAAACATTTGCAGGAAGATCCACTGCGTCCAGCGGTAATAGGCCGGATCGGTGGTATTAACCTCCCGATTGTAATCAAAAGAAAAGCCCAGCTTTTGAAGCTGCTCACGGAAATGATCGATATTTTTCTGGGTGACGGCGCGCGGGTGGACATGGTTTTTGATGGCGTAGTTTTCCGTGGGCAGGCCAAAGGCATCCCACCCGATGGGGAAAAGCACGTTATACCCTTCCATGCGCCGCTTGCGCGAGATAATATCC
>JAQXFY010000061.1 GCA_029006015.1 bacterium | reverse complement strand
CGATAAGGGAAACGCCGTCCATCTTCTGGCCGTTGACCGCGGTGGGCACGCCCTTTTCAAAATCGATGGTAACGTATTCCGGCTTGTCCGGCGCCTGCACGGGGTTGCAGGAAATCATGTACAGATCGTCCTTGGGCTGGTTCCAGGGATCTTCCAGATCGGCGCCCTCATGGCTTAAATGCCACAGGTTGCGGTCCATGGAGTAGGGGCGCTTTTTGGTAACCGGCACATCGATGCCGCGCGCCTGGGCATATTCGATTTCCTCTTCCCGGCTCTTAATATCCCAGATACGCCACGGGGCAATGATTTGCAGCTGGGGCGCCAGGGCCTTGATGGTCAGCTCAAAGCGAACCTGGTCGTTGCCCTTGCCGGTGCAGCCGTGGCAGATGGCATCCGCGCCTTCCTTTAAGGCAATTTCCACCAGCCGCTTGGCAATGGCCGGGCGGGCAAAGGAGGTGCCCAGCAGGTATTTGTTTTCGTATACGGCACCCATCTTCAGCGTGGGCCAGATGAAATCTTCGACAAATTCCTTGCGCAGATCCTCGATATAGATCTTGCTGGCGCCGGTTTTGATGGCTTTTTCATTTAACGGGGCAAGCTCCTCGCCCTGGCCGACATCGCCGGCAACGGCGATAACCTCGCAATCATAGTTTTCCTTCAGCCACGGGATGATAATGGATGTATCCAATCCACCCGAATATGCCAGTACGATTTTGCGCTTAGCCATGACAACATCCTCCATTCCATGCACTTGTGATGCATAAATATGCGACGTGGGGTATTATAATCCATTTTTCTCCGTTTGTATAGGGGGTATGGCGCGTTGACAGGAAATTTTGAATTAGCTACAATAATATGAAAACGGATGTGGGGGTGCGTGCATGGTTATTCTGGGGCTGGATCCCGGCCTGGCAACACTGGGGTATGGCGTTGTCAAGCGGGAGGGAAGCCGGTATACCTATGTTGCGCATGGCGTTGTCACCACCCCCGCGGGCGTTGCTTTGCCGCGGCGGCTGGATTTGCTGTATAGGGGCGTTGGCAGCCTGATCGAGCAGGTCAAGCCCGAGGCCATTGCCGTGGAGGAACTTTTTTTCAGCCGTAACGTCACCACGGGCATCGCCGTGGCGCAGGCGCGCGGCGTCACGCTGTTGGCTTGCCAGCAGGCGGGCGTGGCATTGTATGAATATACGCCTATGCAGGTTAAACAGGCGGTCAGCGGCTATGGGCATGCCGAAAAACAACAGGTACAGTTTATGGTGCAGCGCATGTTGGGGCTTGCCAAAATACCAAGGCCCGACGACGCTGCCGATGCATTGGCCATCGCCCTGTGCCATGGGCAGCAGGGTGGTGCGCTTAACGCCAGTTTTAAGATACGCTGATGGGGGAATTTGCATATGTATGCATTTATCCGCGGTATAGTAGCTGAAAAAGGGCTGGATTTTTGCGTCATAGAGGCTGGCGGTGTAGGGTATCTTATCACCGCTACGCGCGGCGCGCTGGCCCGCCTTGGTGCGGTGGGAAGCCAGGCCACGGTGTATACGGTTTTATCCCATCGGGAGGATGACATGCAGCTTCTGGGCTTTCAGTCTGCCGAGGAAAAGCGCATGTATCAGCGCCTGATTACCGTCAGCGGCGTCGGCCCCAAGCTGGCCATGGCGATTCTGTCCGGCCTGCCCACGCAGGAATTGGCGCTGGCGCTGGCCACGGGGGACGAAAAGCGTCTGTCGGGCGTTCCGGGTGTTGGGAAAAAGACGGCCCAGCGCCTGATTTTGGAGCTTAACGAGCAGGTAGCCCGCCAGATGGCCGCAGCCCCGGCCGGTGCTTCCGGGGCGGTTGGCGATGCGCCGGCGGGCAGCGCGGTACAGGAAGCGGTGGCTACGCTTATTGCCCTGGGCTTTACCCCGTCGGAGGCCGCTCAGGCCGCGGCCAAGCATGCGTCCGCGGGCAAGAGCGTGGAGGAAATCATCAAGGCCGTGCTGTCGGCCATGGACGCCGCCAGGCGTTAAACCTGGTGCATGGAGGGCAAGATGGATCAGTTTCAGGATGAAGAAGCGCGCATCGTAGCCAGCCAGATCAGGCAGGAGGATGCGCAGGAAAACTCGCTGCGCCCCCGTGTGTTGGGCGAATACTTTGGGCAGGAAAAAGAAAAGGCCAAGCTGCGCATTTATATCGAAGCTGCCCGGCGCCGGGGCGAGCCGCTGGATCATGTGCTGCTGTATGGCCCGCCCGGCCTCGGCAAAACCACGCTGGCCTTTATTCTGGCCAACGAGCTTGGTGTATCCATCCGCGTCACCACCGGGCCCGCCATCGAAAAACCGCGCGATCTGGCCGGCATTTTAACCAATCTGGAACCCGGGGAAATCCTGTTTATCGATGAAATCCATCGCCTGTCCCGCCAGGTGGAGGAAATGCTGTACCCGGCGATGGAGGATTTTGCGCTGGATCTTATGGTAGGCCAGGGCCCGGGCGCGCGCAGCATCCGGCTGTCGCTGAATAAATTTACGCTGATTGGCGCCACCACGCGCGCCGGTATGATGACCGGACCCATGCGGGACCGCTTTGGCATCATCAGCCGCCTGGAAATGTATGCGCCGGAGGAGCTGGCGCGCATCGTCAGCCGTTCGGCCGGCATCCTGGATATCGCCATTCAGCCCGACGGCGCGCAGGAAATCGCCCGGCGCAGCCGCGGTACGCCGCGTATCGCCAACCGGTTGCTGCGGCGCGTGCGGGATTTTGCCATGGTGGAGGCCGATGGCGTTATCACAAGCGCGGTGGCCTCGCGGGCGCTGACCATGCTGGAGGTGGATAACCTCGGCCTGGATAATATCGACCGCATGCTGCTTGGCACCATTATCGATAAATTCGAGGGTGGGCCGGTGGGGCTGGACACGCTGGCAGCCGCCTCCGGCGAGGAAGCCGTTACCATTGAGGATGTCTACGAGCCTTACCTGATGCAGCTGGGCTTTATTGACCGCACGCCGCGTGGGCGCATCGCCACGCCGGCGGCTTACCGGCACATGGGCAGAAAAATGCCGGACAAAAAAGAGGATGGGGAAAGCGGGCAAATGGAACTGCTATGACAAAAGGCCTTACGTTATCGGATTTTCAATATGATTTGCCGCCGGAGCTTATCGCGCAAACCCCTATCGAGCCGCGCGACCATGCCCGGATGCTGGTGGTGCACCGCGACAGCGGGCTGCTGGAGCACCGCCATTTTTATGATTTGCCGGAGTATTTGCACCCTCAGGATTGCCTGGCGCGCAATGAAAGCCGGGTTATCCCTGCGCGGCTGTACGCCACGCGGCAGGCGACGGGCGCCCGGGTGGAGTTTCTGCTGCTGCGCCGCATCGGGGGCGATGAATGGGAAACCCTGTGCCGCCCGGCCAAAAAGGCCAGGGTGGGGGATACCTTTGATTTTACCCATGGCCTGACATGCCGTGTAACGCAGGAGGGGGAGGACGGCCTTCGCCACATTGCGTTTAGCTACGAGGGCATATTCGAGCAGCTGCTGGATAAGGTGGGCGTGATGCCGCTTCCGCCTTATATCCATGCGCCGCTGGAGGATAAGCAGCGGTATCAGACGGTATATGCCCGGGTCAACGGCTCGGCCGCGGCGCCGACGGCTGGGCTGCATTTTACGCCGGAGCTGCTGTCCAAAATAGAGGGCATGGGCGTGGCGACCGTCCCCATGCTGCTGCATGTCGGCCTGGGCACCTTTCGCCCGGTCGCTGTGGAAAATATCGATCAGCACGTTATGCATCGGGAGTGGTATTCCCTTGGCGAGGGTGCGGCAGCCCGGCTGAATGCCGTGCGTCAACAGGGCGGGCGCATCATCGCGGTGGGTACCACCTCCTGCCGCATTCTGGAAACCTGTGCGGATGAAAATAATGTTTTGCATGCCGGCACGGGGGAAACGGGCATCTTTATCAAGCCCGGGTATACTTTCCATGGCATCGATGCGCTGATTACCAATTTCCATCTGCCCGGGTCCACGCTTTTGATGCTGGTATCCGCCCTGCTGGGGCGCGAGCGAACACTTGAAATTTATAAAATCGCCGTTGAAAACCGCTACCGCATGTTTTCCTTTGGCGATTGCATGCTGATTTTATAATAGCCCCGGCACGGTTTGGCGCGGCCCGGCGTTTTTAGCCGCTCTGCCTCCGTGTAAAACGTGAAGCATGGTATAAAAAAGGCCTGCGGCTGCTGCCGCAGGCCTTTTTGTGCGTTATACCGGGATGCCATCGGGCAACAGCGCGTAACCGCCCGCGCGCAGGGCGGCGATAAATTCCTCCATGCTGGTAACCTCATGCGGGAAGGCCAGTCCACCGCGGATATCGCTGCCATCCGCGCAGTGGTTGTCGGAGCCCGAAAGCGGAATAAAGCCATATTCACGGCAATAGGCCTGGGCGATGGCGTTGTGGTTTTGATGGCTGCAGGTATTGATTACCTCGATACCATCCATATATTTAGGGTAGATAACGGTCTTTTTAATGTAGCCTGCTTCGCGGAAAGGGTGGGCCTGGGCAATAAAGCCCCCATCGGCATGGACGCGGTTGAAATATTCCGGGATGGGCCATTCCAACACATCGGGATGGTCGTGCAGCCAGGCGGGCGGCAGGCCGTAGGTTAAAAAATCCATGTTATCGCCATTGTATTCCCAGCCGAAAAAGACGTGCAGCCCGATGCGCTTGCCGGTTTCAAGGGCGCTGAAATAGCCTTGGCAAAAGGCGTCCACGCGCTCGTGCCAGGGCAGGGTATCCGGGATGCCGGTATTACCGTTGAAAAAATGGTCCGTCACGATGATGCCGTGATAGCCATGGTCCTTGTAGCTTTGCGCCATTTCGCTGCCGGTGCTGACAGCGCAGGCACTGGCCGGGCTTGTGTGCATATGCGGTTCATAGAGAAAACGGGCCATCTTGCCATCCCCTGTAGATTGGTTTCCTTTATCCTAGCAGGGTTGGGCGCGGGATGCAAGGTGCCCGGCCCCCTTGCTGCCGGCAGCCGCACGTCCCAGCATCCAGGATAAGGCAAAACCGCCCATCAGCGCAGCCAGATGGGGAAGGGCTGTATTGCCGGCTGGAATGGCGGTAAAAATCAGGTATAGCGAGCCCAGCGTAAACCCCAGCACGGTATAATAGGCCGGGCCATGGAAGCGATGAAACAGGAAATTGACCCCGCGCACCAGAAGCAGGGCGCTTAGCGCCAGGGACAGGGCAACGGGCACCAGCGCCCATGCCCGCATGCCTGCGATGGCGCCCATCAGCGGCGCATACAGCCCCAGCTGCAACAACATAAAGGAGGTGCTAAGTCCCGGGATGATGCTGCCCACGGCCATGATGGCCCCGGCGATAAGGCCCGAAAGGAAGGGCAAGTCCCCTCCGGGGGCGCCGGCAGGCGGGCTGGGCAGCAGGCAAAACAGCGCCAGCAGGCCGATGCCGGCAGCCGCATAAGCCAGATAGACAGGGCGAAAACCGCCGGCGTTGGCCTCCTGCAGCAGGGAGGGAACGCCGCCTGCCACAAGCCCCAGAAAAGCAAACAGCACCAGCGCAGGCTGGCTGGCCATCAGCGCGCTTAGCGCCTTGCTGGCTGCCAGCACGCCGGCAAGCCCGCCCAGCGCAACGGGGGCCAGCAGGGTTGCGTTGGCACCGGGGCTTTTTTTAAAATGCGCCAGCGCCTCCAGCAGGGGCATGTACAGCCCCATCGCCACGGCGATCACCCCGCCGCTGACGCCGGGCATGATGCAGGCCACCCCCATTAAAAAACCCGCCAGCACACGGCACAGGGCGGGACGCAGCTCTTGTTTGTGTTTGATGTCGCATCCCTCCTTGATGGATGATGCATTAGATTATGTGGTTTGCGGCCCGTATGATGAATGTATGCGGCGCACATGCTAGGGAATGCAGGGCCGATGGCCCCATACGCAAAAAGGCAAACCCTGCAGGAAGGAGGGCCGGGGATGGCGCGCCGCAAAGCAAGCAAAACGGCTGTACGGCCGATTCGATCCGGGCATACAAGGGGGAGGCATATCGCGTGGGAATATGCCATGCTGATGGCCGGGGCGGCTGTCGCCTCTGCGGGGTATGGCATCTTTTTGGTGCCGCGCGGCATTGCCCCGGGCGGGCTGACGGGTATCGCCACCATTTTGCATATGCTGGTGGGCGGGCAGGTGGGCTTGTGGGTGATGGCCCTTAACGTGCCCATTTTTGCTGCCGGCCTTAAAAGCCTGGGGCGCCGGTTTTTGATTAAATCCCTGATCGGCATGGTGGTTTTTTCTGCCGTGGTGGACTGGGTGCCGCCCTTTCATACGCAGGATCCATGGCTGGCTGCGCTGTATGGCGGGCTGATGGTGGGCGCCGGGTTGGGGCTTGTGGTGCGCGCGGGGGGCAGCACGGGCGGCACCGATATGCTGGCCCGGCTGGTGCAGCATAAGGCGCGCCATGTCAAAATGGGGGAGGTGCTCTTTGGCGTCGATCTGGTGGTGGTGGCAGCCAGCGGCATTGCCCTGCAATCGGCAGCGGTGGCGCTGTATTCGCTGGCCGCGCTGTATATATCCACCTGGTGCATCGACCGTGTGCTGGATGGCTTTACCCGCACCAAAAGCTTTTTTATCATCACCCGCTGCCCGCAGCAGGTGGCCGATGGCATCATGACCCGCCTGGAGCGCGGCTGCACCCGCATCCCGGCCCAGGGCGTCTACAGCGGGGAAGAGCGCGATATCCTGCTGTGCGTGGTGCCGCGGCAACAGGCGGTAGCCCTCAAGCACATCGTGGCCGATGCCGATGCCGGGGCTTTTATGCTGCTGTGGGATACGGCAGAGGTATACGGCCTGGGCTTTTTACCCAATTCCGGGGGATGATACACCGCCCGGCCCTATGCGGGCGGCGCTTTATCCGCCGGAAGCCGGCGTGCAAAATACTTGTGCGGCGCGATGTACATGGCATCAAAGCGCGTTATCCGGCGGAAAGAAGGCGTGCGGGCGGGAAAGGTTTGGTGTATGGATGCCCACCCTGCCCGGAGGATGTGCGCGATTGGGGCTTGACTTCCTCCGCGGTACTGCATAGAATAAGGGCGAAAACCTCATATTGCGATGTCTTCAGGGCATGGTGAAATTCCCGATTGGCGGTACAGTCCGCGAGCGCGCCGGCGCAGAATTGGTGTAATTCCAATACCAACAGTATAGTCTGGATGAAAGAAGGCGTTTTTGGGGAAGGCGTTGGCCTGCCCCGGAAAACATAGGGCACCTCGAAGGCATTGGCCTTGGGGTGTATTTTGTTTCCGGGGGGCTTTTTTATGCAGGAAAAAACCAAAAAAATCGTAACAATGGCCATGCTGTGCGCGCTGGCCTATGCCGCCATGGCGGTGGCACGCATCCCGGTTGTGCTGTTTTTAAAGTATGAACCCAAGGATATCGTTATCGCCATGGGCGGCTTTTTATACGGGCCGATGGCGGCGATGGCCATGTCCGTTGTGGTTTCCCTGGCCGAAATGGTCACAGTAAGCGATACCGGTATTTGGGGCTGCATCATGAACATCGTATCCACCTGCAGTTTTGTTTGCACGGCGGCTTTTGTATACAAAAAAAGGCGAACGCTGCCTGGTGCGGCCATGGGGCTTATCCTGGGGCTTGTGGTGATGTGCGCGGCCATGATGGCCTGGAATTATGGCATCACCCCGCTGTATATGGGTTACCCGCGCGAGGCGGTGGCCGCCATGCTGCTGCCGGTTTTTCTTCCCTTTAACCTTGTCAAGGGCGGGCTTAACGTGGCGCTGACGCTTCTTTTATATAAGCCCGTGGTGGGCGGATTGCGGCGCGCGCATCTGGTGGAACCCTCCGCCGGTCGGCCCCGATCCAATGGGGCGACGGTTGGCATTGTTCTTTTTGCACTGGCCGTGCTGATCACCTGCGTGCTGGTGGTGCTCTCCATGCAGGGCATCATATAAGCGCCATGCCACTTGCCGGGCGCGCCGGATATGCTATAATGGCACCAGCACCTATATTGTTTCCATAGGGAGGGGTCTATCATGATTCGTTTAGCAATGCTCAGCTATTGGCATGTTCATGCGCGCGGCTATGCGCGCGAGTTTACCCAGGGCGGCAAGGCCATGATTACCGCGGTGTGGGACGAAATTCCCGAGCGCGGGCGCGAGCAGGCCGCCATTTGGGGCGCGCCTTTTTATGAAAACCTGGATGATCTTTTGGCGCGCGAGGATATCGACGCCGTTTGCGTTACCGCGCCCACCAATATGCACGGGGAAATTATGGTCAAGGCAGCCAAGGCCGGCAAACACATTTTTACCGAAAAGGTAATGGCCTTAACGGTGGAGGAATGCCGGCAGATCGCCGAAGCGGTGCGCGAAAATGGCGTGCAATTTTGCATTTCCTTCCCGCACCGTACGCAGCCGCATAACCTGTTTGCCAAAAAAGCGGTGGAGCAAGGCTGGCTGGGCCGCATTTCCTATATGCGCGTGCGCAATGCGCACGATGGCGCTTCCTCCGATTGGCTGCCCCCGCATTTTTATGATGCCACGCAGTGCGGCGGCGGCGCGATGATGGATTTGGGTGCCCATCCGATGTACCTGTGCCGGTGGCTGATGGGCAAACCCGTGGCCATTTCCTCCACCTATACGGAAATGACGGGCCACGGCGTGGAGGATAATGCCGTCAGCGTCATCGAATTTGGCGATGGCGCCATCGCGGTATCCGAAACCGGCTTTATGACGCCCAATAGCCCCTTTATGCTGGAGATATATGGCACCGAGGGCGGGCTGATTATTACCGGGGATGAGGTTAAAATCAATTCCCGTAAGCTGTCGGGCGAGGTACAGGGATGGACGGTGGTTTCCGATCTGCCCAAAGCGCTGCCTTCGCCGATCAACCAGTTTATTGCAGCCTTGGAAGGCGAGGGGGAAATTGCATTTGGCCTGGAAGAAGGTATACAGCTGACGGAACTGATGGTGGGCGCCTATGCTTCCCTGAAGGAAGGAAAACGGGTTGCCTTGTGATGCGCCACAAAATCTGGTGGTTTAAAACCAAATGAATACCCGATATAGCGCCCGGAGGACATCCGGGCGCTTGCTTTATAGGGGTAATCTGTTATAATAAATTGTTCCTTTCACAAATAAAGGAGGGCTCTGAGTTGATCGATATGAAAACCATCCAGGCACATGACCCCGAGGTGGCCGCCGCCATGGCGGATGAGCTGGGACGCCAGCGCAGCCATCTGGAACTCATCGCCAGCGAAAATTTTGTATCCCCCGCCGTTATGGCCGCAATGGGCTCGCACCTGACCAATAAATATGCCGAAGGCTATCCCGGCAAGCGCTATTATGGCGGCTGCCAGTATGTCGATGTGGTGGAAAATCTGGCGCGCGACCGGGCCTGCCAAATCTTTGGGGCCGATCACGCCAACGTACAGCCACACTCCGGCGC
>JAQXFY010000060.1 GCA_029006015.1 bacterium | reverse complement strand
CCCGGGGCCCGTCGATTTCCACGGCGCCCGTTCCCCTTACGGCACCCATGGCCATATGGCACGGCCCCCCGCCCATTCATGGGGCCTTTTTCCGGTTCCGCGGCCGGGCAGGCTTTTTTCCTGCGGCAAGGCTTTGCCGGCAGCATGCCCGCATATAAAAAGCGCCGCGGCGGCTGGCAGCCGCGGCGCTTTGATGCCCAAACCTTATTCGGCCGGAATGTACTTTTCGATGATGGCATCCAGACGGCCATCGTTCATGATCTTATCCAGCACGCCGTTGATCTTATCCAGCATTTCCGTATCGCCCTTCTTAACGGCGATGCAGTATTCTTCGTTGGTGTCCAGCGTACCGGCATCCTTGAGGCCATCGTTGTTCTGGATGAACTTCTTGGCTACTTCCTCATCGATAACCACCGCATCGATGTTGCCGGATTTGAGGGCCATAATGGCATCGGCGCCCTTGCGGTATTTTTCAACCGTCAGCGTGCCATAGTTAGCGGTATCCGCAGCCAGGGCATCGGCGGAATCGGCGCCCGTGGTGCCCGACTGTACGCCAACCTTCTTATCCTTCAGATCGGCAGAGCTGGCAATGGTGCTGTCGGCTTTGACCACGATCATCTGGTTGGCCTTGTAATACGGCGTGGAGAAATCCGCATTTTCCAGGCGCTCCGGCTTGATGGACATACCGGCGATAACGATATCGCACTTGCCGCTGGCCATGGCGCCCAGCAGGGTGGTAAACTCCATATCCTCGATCTTGAGCTTGAGGCCAAGTTCGTCGGCAATCAGCTGCGCCATCTCCATATCGATGCCGCCGTAGCCGGACGGGGAGTTGGTATCCTTAAACTCAAAAGGCTCAAACGCGGCGTTGGTGCCGACAACCAGGGTGCCCTCATCCTTGCCGCAGCCGGCAAAGCAAACGCCCACCGCCAGCAACAGCACGGCCAGCACAACCAGTGTAATCTTCCGTGTAGCTTTCATTGGAAAACCCCCTTGAATAATTATGCAAGCATTATAGCCCAGCGTGAATTAAAATGCAAGTTCTTTTTGCAATCTTTTTTCCTGGGCTTCCAGGCGGCGCAGCGTTTCCTCCCGCCCCAGCACATAGGCAAGCTCAATGGCGCCGCCCGGCGTGGAGGCGCGGCCCGTCAGCGCCGTGCGCAGCGGGTAGAGCAGCTGGCCATTTTTCATGCCCTCCACCTGGGCGGCGGCGATCAGCACATCGTGAATAGGCTGCATGGCAAAATCCTGGATTTTGCCCAACACCTCATGGGCAATGCCCAGCGCCCGGGCGGACAGCTCCAGCGTGGTTTTCATTTTCTTATGCACATACAGCTGCAAATCAAAGTCCTCGACCGGCACCAGGAAGGTTTCCAGCAGGCCGGGCAGCTGGGTTAAAGTTTCGCACCTGGGCTGCAGCACCTGCGCCAGCACCTGCTGTTTATCGGCATCAAACTTTTCAAAGGCCGTACCCGCCAGGAACGGCCCGGCCGCCTGGATAAACGCATCCACCGGCAGGTTGTGCAGGTAGGAAGCGTTAAACCACGTCAGCTTTTGCATATCAAAAATCGCCGGGGATTTGGACAGGCCGTCCAGCGAAAAAGCCCGGCACAGTTCCTCCAGGGTGAAAAACTCCCGCTCATCCCCCGGGTTCCAGCCCAGCAGGGCGATGTAGTTGATGATGGCTTCCTTAATATAACCCTGGGTAAGCAGATCCTCAAAGGAAGGATCGCCCTTGCGCTTGGACAGCTTGCGCGTGGCATCGGCCATGATAAGGGGCAAATGAATATAGGCAGGAATTTCCCACCCAAAGCTTTGGTACAGCAGGTTATACTTGGGGGTGGAGGACAGATATTCGCTGCCGCGCAGCACATGGGTGATGCCCATCAGATGGTCATCCACCACATTGGCAAAATTATAGGTAGGCAGGCCATCGGTTTTCAGCAGGATGGCATCATCCAGCTGGGTATTTTCCACCTCGATATGGCCAAAGAGCAGGTCATCAAACCCCGTTGTGCCTTCCTGGGGAATGCGCTGGCGGATGCAATACGGCTCCCCGGCGGCAATGAGCGCGCGCGCCTGCTCCAGCGGAATGTGCGCGCAGTGGCCATCGTATTTAAAGGTTTCCCCGCGGGCCTCGCTGGCCTGGCGCGCCTGCTCCAGGCGCTCAGAGGTGCAAAAGCAGGGATACGCGCCGCCTTTTTCCACCAATTCCCAGGCATACTGCTTGTACATATCCCGCCGCTGGCTTTGGATATAGGGGCCGACCGGCCCGCCGATATCAGGGCCTTCGTCGTGCTGCAGGCCGACGGTTTTCAGGCATTTATAGATAGCCTCCACCGCGCCCGGAACCTCGCGCTGCTGATCGGTATCCTCGATACGCAGGATAAAAACGCCGTTATTGGCGCGGGCAAACAAATAAGCATACAGCGCCGTGCGCAGGTTCCCCAGGTGCATGTAACCGGTGGGGCTGGGGGCAAAACGCGTGCGAACCACAAAAAGACCTCCCTTAGGCAATAAAGGCAATATAAAGCTATTATAAAGAGGGCATATCCCCCTGTCAATCAAAGCTTTTTGGCCGCATAAACCGGCCGCGTTGGCTGCGATTGCAAAGCGGCCCGCACGCCCGCCTGCCCGCCATAACACAGCACCGTTGATAATGCCAACCCCCATCCGCCCAAAGGGCTAAAGTGCGGCAAAGCAAAAGGCCCCTCATCCAAGGGATGGCACGGCCCTCCGTTTCCAGGATATGGGGCGGCCCTATTCCCCCTATGCCGTGGCTGCCCCATGGGGGCCAATGGGATGTGAACCTTCCACGAAGCGATGCGCCGGGTTCCTTGATGGCTTGGATGCGGCACTCCCCTGCCCCACAAAAACAAGGCCGTCTACGGTATCGCAACACGCAGCCTCCAGATGAAGGTGTTTTATCATACATGCGTTCATGATGCGGCGGATAACAGCCTTCTTTTTGGGGATAAACAAAGCATCCGCGGAATGAGCAACGGCGCATGGATTTTCCCACAGAATGCCAAGGCCGGGGATAAAGATAACCTTGTCCCGGTTAACAGCCAGGTGCATCCGGTTATTCTTTTGTCCAGATAAGGCCGTTCTTCTATTTTGGCATCATTGCCGGTTCAATTAGCCGTTGCCAATGCCAAACGAGCCAAATGAAGATTTTCTTCTATCCGCATAAAATAGCCTGCAGCAAAAAGAAGGCCATCTCCCGATGGCCTTCTTTTTCTATCCGGATGCAGCAAAGTTCCCCAAAAAACAAGAAAAAAGCCTTGAAATTCAAGGCTTTTTGGAGCTCTTAACCGGATTTGAACCGGTGACCTCGTCCTTACCAAGGACGCGCTCTACCTACTGAGCTATAAGAGCAGATATGCGATATTGTAATACCCCTGTTGCCGGGAAACGCTTTATGCCGCAGCCGGCAAGCAGCCCATTTCCGCCATGCAGCCGCGACAACATCCTTATTATACATGCTTTGCAGCTGTTTGGCAAGATGGAATTTAGCAAAAAACATCCCGCAAGCCGATCAGCAGGCAGTGCCACCACCGCGCCGCATCATGTCATCCCTTCCCAGCGCAAATCGGCGCGCCGCACAAGGCCGGGTTTTCATCCCGGCAAGCCGGCATGCAGCGCGCCGCCAGAGGCTGTCCCCAACAGTTTTCTTATGGCCGGGTCGAATATTTGCGCGCTTCGTTGCCCGTCGGCAAGCCCATCAGGCGCTCCGCATTGCCGTGGGCAATCATCTGCAGGGTATCAAACGGCAGCTTGAGCGCGGATAAAAAGCGGATATGGCACTTCCAGGATTCCAACAGATACGGTTCGATGCTTTGGGGCATCAGCATGGTATCGGAGCCAAACAGCACACGATCGCCATAATCGATCAAAAAGCTGCGATAGCTGTCCCGATCGGCTTCCTCCAGCGTATCCGCCCAGCGCAGGAAATACCCCACGGATGTATCGACAAACACATTGGGATATGCATCAAACAGCTCCCTCAGGCGCGCATTGGATAAGTACAGCTGGTGGGCACCGATCATGGACACATGCGGATAATCCTGCGCAATGCGCAAAAACTGCTCCAGCAGATCCTGATTGGTATAGGCAACGCCGCGCGGCCGCCCGACGGACCAATAGGCATTGTCCCCACCGCCATGATAGGGGCTGTACGCTACGCGCTGGGTAACATGCCAGTTGACCGCCGCGCCGTATTGATTCAGGCAGGCAAAAATATCCTGCCAGCGCGGGCTTTCCCATACGGAAGGATCAAACACGCCCTCCATAGCCAAGTGATTGTGCAGCTTAAGGCCAACCGCCCCGCAGCGCAGCGCGCGCTCCACCGTTTTTAAATCGCCTTCATGGCTGGGCCAATAAAACCAGCTGAAGCGCGGATCCACGGAGGTAATGGCCCCGCAGATATCAAAAAGGGCATCATCTTCCACAAAGCAAACGACGCGCCCCAGCCGGTAGGCTTCCGCCTGGTGGAACCAGCGGTTGATGGTATCGGTCACTTGGGCAAAATCGCCACAGCCCCGCAGGTGTACATGGCAATCCACCCAATAGGATTCGCTGGGGGGAAAGTGGAAACCCCACCCCTGGGAAAAGCCATCATCCAGCATTTCCCGCTTGGCCACATAGGGTGAACGGGGATATTTGCTGGGCGGAATGGTCTGCATGGATAACAAGCCCCTTTCCATTAATAATGACGGGGCAAGGTTTTCCCCCTGCCCCGTTTGGTTAGATACTGCTGCGCGCCAGCTGTACGATGGCATATAAAAGCATCAGCCCGATAAAAAACAGATTGCGGTATTCCATATCCCGCTCCGTTTTTTGCAGCTTGCGTTTATTGGACACCAGATAGTAGATCGAAAACGCCGCTTCTGCCGCTCCCAACACCAATAGCATGACGGCACCGGCCACCTTGGTGCGAAAGAAGAACAGCACAAAAAGAATGTAGATGGCCACCAAACCGATCTGAATCCATTGATACTGCTTTTTAGACATATTCACACCCTCCTCTGTACATGCCTAAGCTGCCAGAATTTCTCTGCCCTTATTCTAGCATAAATTCGACTGCGAAACCATCCGGTTTGTTTCCGCCTGAAACAAAAAATTTCGCCAAATCCGGGCATATTGCGCCTTAATCAGCGGCAGGGCGCGCGCTTTTGCCCGGCCCCGCAGGGGCACCCTTTTAGGCTGAACCGGCAAGGGATATTCTATTCCCCTCCGTCCGCCCGGATCCCGCATTGGATATATCCCCTCTGCCGGCCGCAGCACCCCAGCCGTTTACTGCGCAGCAGCTCATCCTGTCACAATATAAAAAAGGGCGGGAAATTTCCCGCCCGTTTCGTGGATGTAACGGTATGCCTCCGCCGGTGCGGGGGGTGCCTTTACAGCTTGCCGGCAACCATTTGCCCCAGGTTATACATCAGCGGCAGCTTAAAGCTGTAATCGCCCATAAAGCTTTTGATCGCGGCAATGATGGCAAAAATGTAGAAAACGCCGCATGTAATGGAAGCCGCGATGGCATTGAAAACCGAGGACCACAGCATGGCCTTTTCATCGGTATCCAGGCCCTTATCCGTCAGCACCGCGATCAAGGCTATCAGCGGGATCAGATAGGACAGCCCCATGGCGATATTTTTATCAAGCCCCATAATTTTGCGTCCATCCTGGATCATCATCAAACACACGCCCTTCCTTATAATAGGCACCCTGCCATGCTATACGTTAAAGCGGAACAGCACCACATCGCCATCCTGCATAACATAATCCCGGCCCTCGCTGCGCACCAGGCCCTTTTCCTTGGCCGCCGCCATGCTGCCCAGTGCCATCAGCTGATCGTAGGAAACCACCTCGGCCCGGATAAAGCCGCGTTCAAAATCGGTATGGATTTTACCGGCCGCCTGGGGCGCCTTGGTGCCGATGGGAATGGTCCACGCCCGCACCTCTTTGGGGCCGGCGGTCAGATAGCTCATCAACCCAAGCAAGCGGTAGCTAGCCCGCGCCAGGCGGTCCAACCCGGATTCCTGCAAGCCCAGTTCCTGCAGAAATTCCCCGCGCTCCTCCGGCGGCATCTCGGCAATCTCGCTTTCGATGCGCGCGGAAATCGGCAGCACCTCGCTGCCCTCCCCGGCCACAGCCTCCATCAGGGCACAAACCAGGGGCAGCTCACTGACCGGCTTTCCGCAATCGCCCTCGGCAATATTGGCCACATAGAGCATGGGCTTTGCCGTCAGCAGGAAAAAGCCATCCAGAATCGTGCGTTCCTCCGGCGTAAAATCGCCGGTACGAACCGCTTTGCCTTCATCGAGCAGCGCATGCGCCTTTTCAAGCACGGCCACTTCCTCCGCCACGCGCTTATCCCCGGTTTTAAGCGCCTTGGCGCTGCGCTCCAGGCGCTTGCCCACCGTTTCCAGATCGGCCAGCGCCAGCTCCGTGGCAATGGTTTGAACATCCTCCGCCGGGTTTACCTTGCCCTCCACATGGACAACATCGGCATCCTCAAAGCAGCGCACAACGTGGACGATGGCGTCCACCTCCCGAATGTGGGACAAAAACTGGTTGCCCAGCCCTTCCCCGCGGGAGGCGCCGCGCACCAGCCCGGCGATATCGACAAACGTCACCGTGGCCGGCGTATATTTTTCGGGATGATACATGTCCGCCAGACGGTCCAGCCGCTCATCCGGAACGGGCACCACCCCGACATTGGGCTCGATGGTGCAAAACGGGTAATTGGCCGCCTGGGCCCCCGCGCTTGTTAAGGCGTTAAACAGCGTGCTTTTGCCTACGTTGGGCAGGCCTACCACGCCCAGCTTCATTGCGCTTCCCCCTTTAAATAAAAAACCCTTCAGTATGGGCATTATACCCGTTTAGCGCCCGTTAATCAAATACTTGCCCTTTTGTGAAAAAAAGGGTATCATCAGATGGAAAAATCCGGCGTATGGTTGGATAGGCATACCAGGTTAAGGGGGATTGCGCGTGAGTTGGTGGCAGGCGCTGATTCTGGGCCTTGTGCAGGGCCTGACGGAGTTTTTACCGGTTTCCTCCAGTGGACATTTGGCAATCTTGCAGCGCATGATGGGCCTGACCATCGATGGCCAGGGGCTTTTATTTTTTGATACGCTGATGCATGTGGGCACGCTGCTGGCGGTTATTACCGTATTCTGGGCCGATGCCCGCGGGCTTATCGTGAATTTTTTTGTTTCGCTAAAGCACCCCTCCCGCCTGGTCAGCAGCTGCAGGCCCGGCGGGCTTAACCGGCGGCTTTGGCTGCTTATTCTGGCCTCCATTCCCGCTACCATCCTGGCCGTGGTGCTGGGGGATAAACTGGACAATCTGCTTCCCGGCAAATGGCTGGCGGTTGGGTTCTGGGCCACCGCGCTGATTTTATCCATCGGGGAAGTTTTTGCCCGCCATCAGCCTTCCCGCCCCATCCCGCTGGACGAGATGACCGCCGGGGATGCGCTGATTATCGGTGCGGCGCAGGGCGCTGCGCTGTTCCCCGGGGTTTCCCGCTCCGGCTCCACGATCACCGCGGGCCGCCTGCGCGGCATTGCCCGCAGCGATGTCGCCCGTTTTTCCCTGTGGATGAGCGCCGTTGCCATTCTGGGCGGTGCGCTGGTACAGCTGCCCGATGTCATCCAGGGCGGCATCGGCGGCATTGGGGCATCGGCGATTATCGCCGGCTTCCTGGCCTCCGCTGTCAGCGGCTTTTTGGCCATCGTATGGCTGCTGCGCGCGCTGAAGGAAGGTAAATTTTACTGGTTTGCCATCTATGTGGCGCTGATCGGCGTTCTGGTATACTGGGGCGCGATCGGCTGATATAAAACCACAACAGATAAAGGAGGTTTTCCCATGTCCACCCTGCCCACTATCGATCTTTGCGGCCACGCCATATCCCGACTGATCTTTGGCGGAAACCCTGTGGCCGGCTTCTCCCACACTTCCGTTGAGATGGATGAGGAGATGCAGAACTACTACACCACCGAAAACGTAAAAAAAGCCGTTCGCCATTGCCTGGAGGTAGGCATCAACACCATCCAGTTCCGCGGGGATGCCTTTAGCTTCCGCCTGATCCGCGAAATGCGCAACGAAGGCATGCAGTTTAACTGGATCGCCCAGTCCGCGCCGGAAATGCTCTCCTTTGAATCGGGCATCGCCAAAATTGCGGCAATGAAGCCGACCGCCATTTACATGCAGGGGTGCGACCCTTTCTTTATGGAGGGTAAAACCGATATCATCCGCGACCGTTTAAAGGTAATCCGCGATACCGGCTATCCTGTTGGCCTGGGCACCCATCTCCCGGAGCAGGTAGCCTTTGCCGAGGAGCATGGGTGGGACGTGGATTTTTATGAAACCTGCGTTTACAACATGATGGTTCCCAGCCTGGAGGCCCGCCGTTTTGACCATGCCGATTGCGCGCTGATGTATAACGTCATCCGCCAGACCAAAAAGCCCTGCATGGCCTTTAAAATCTTGGCGGCCAGCCGCCGCTGCGGCAGCGAGGAAGCGCTGCGCGAGGCTTTTACCGAGGCCTTTACCAACATCAAACCCACCGACGCCGTTGTAGTGGGCATGCTGCAAAAGCACAAGGACCAGGTAGCCCAGAACGCGGGCATTGTGCGCGATATCCTGTCCAAGCCCCTTTAAGCGGGCACATCCTCCCGACAGGCGCGCCGTGGGGATGGCATACGGGATATCTCCCTGCCGCATGGGCGCGCGGCATTGCCTTTTCCATAAAAGCCGGGCTGCATGCAGCCCGGCTTTTGATTGCGGACACATGGGCCCGGCCCGGCCAACCGGCCGCCCGGCGCCCTATTTTTGGCAGGTTATCATTTTTTCGGATAGGCATTGTCAAACCGGAAAAAATAGGGTATAATAAATCCCGCATTTATGGCCCCGGCTTGGAGAGATGGCTGAGTGGTCGAAGGCGCACGACTGGAAATCGTGTTCACGTTAATAGCGTGACCGGGGTTCAAATCCCCGTCTCTCCGCCAAAAAACCACCGTAATTCCGATAGAATTACGGTGGTTTTTTTATTGCGTACCGCCAGGTTGATATCCGGCACTGGGCGCACAACAAGGTTATTGAACCTGTATGGGTTCTTTTTCGATCAAATTGAACCGAACCTGATCTGTGGGCTGCAAAATTTTATCGCATTCTATAAAAATAAAATGAGAGGTATATAATGCTTCTGCCCTTCCACGGCAATATTCGCCGTTAATTGTAATTGTATGGCCCGTCCTGATTACGCTCTTAATTTCGGCAGAAAAATCATATAAGCCCTTTGTTTTAAAAACGAATAGGCAGTGATCTTCAAAAAACGCCGCATCATACTCCTGTTTAATCGTTCGCCAGAAAGCCTCAAAAAACGGACGATCCCCTTCACGAGACGGATACATTTGCACATTAATCTCAAAAATATATCTTTCCTGCGAAATGATCTTATCCAGATCGGATGTATCTTGTATGGCGCTTTCAAGCTCACTTTTTGTCATTAAAACCGAGTCTATTATTTTGGCGGAAAACGGATACGAGATGAGCTGCGGCTCGGGCGTAGAGGTAAAGCTTACGGGGGTTATGCTTGGGGTAACCCCCGGCGCGGGGCTACCAAGCGGCGCACTGCATCCGCCCAGGGCCACCTGCAAAGCCAACAACAGGCCAACAAGGAACATGGCGTATTTTTTCATCTTTTGCACCTCCTGCAAACAACGGGTATCATTTCCTTTTCCTCTGTTAAGTCGGTTTGGTGCGTGGGGGGAAAGTGAAGGTTTGATATTTGGCGCCGTTATTCCATTGCTCAACATCTGTCACAATAAATTGAAAAACATCTGTCGGCTGTATCGCCATCTCACATTCAATAAAAACATAGTGCCATACCGTTAGAGATTCCTCTCCCCCCGAAAAACAC
>JAQXFY010000059.1 GCA_029006015.1 bacterium | reverse complement strand
CCGATTGCGGGTGCTTTGCTTTTTCCAATACCACGCCGCAAACGCTGAGCGTATGCGCGCGGCTTTTTGCCGCCGGCGCGGATGTGCCGGGCTGGATTATCCGCCTGTACCACACGCGCTCCCTGGCGATCACGCGGCTGCTGGGCGCCATGCTGTCCACGCTGACGGTATCTGCCGGCGGGCGCATTGCCTCTGCCTATTTAACGCGACAGGCCATTGCCGATTGCGGGGGCACCGATGGGGATATCGATGGTTTGATCGACACCCTGCGCGCCATCGAGGGCGTTGAAATTGCCCTGCTGGTACGCGATACGGCCCCGGGGCAAAGCAAGGCTTCCATCCGCACGGTAACGGTAGATGCCGGCAAGCTGGCCGCTGCCTTTGGCGGCGGGGGGCATATCCGGGCAGCAGGGTGTACCCTGCAGGGGGATGCCAGGGCCGCGCACGGTGTGCTGCTGGCGGCGGCCGAAAAAGCATTGTAGGGCTTGTAAAAGCGGCTGTGTTGCCACAGCCGCTTTTTGGGATATCCCCGGCACGAGGCGGGCGGGGGATACAGCCATGGAACAAGGGGAGGGTTTGCCGTGACGGGCGTTGTCAACCTGCTTAAGCCCCCGGGCATGACCAGCCACGATGCCGTAGCCTTTTTACGGCGGTTGACGGGGGAAAAGCGCATCGGCCATGCCGGTACGCTGGATCCGGCGGCGGCTGGGGTATTGGTGGTGTGCGTGGGCAAGGCCACGCGCCTGTGCGACAGGCTGATGGGCCAGAACAAAGAATATATTGCGGAGATTACCCTGGGGGTGGCGACGGATACCGGCGATCAGGAAGGAAAGATCATAGCCCGCCATGAGGGGGCTATGCCCCCGATGGAGGATATCCTGCGCGCAATGGACAGTTTGACCGGGGATATCGTGCAAACCCCGCCGCAATATGCCGCGGTAAAAATTGGCGGGCAGCCCGCGTATAAGCTGGCCCGCGAAGGAGTAGCTTTCGAGCTGGAAGCCCGGCCTGTGCACGTTAAAGCGTGGACGGTGCTGGGGCGGCAGGATAACCGGGTGATGACCCGCATCGCCTGTTCCAAGGGCACCTATGTGCGCTCCCTGGCGGTGGAGCTTGGCAACAAGCTTGGCTGCGGGGCACACGTTTCCTTTTTACTGCGCACCCGAAGCGGGCCGTTTGCGTTGCAGGATGCGCTGACGCTGGAGCAAGCCGAACAGCTTTTTGAAAAGGGGCGCCTGCTGACGACGCTGGAGGAAGTGCTGTCCGATCTGCCGGAAGCCAGGGTCAACCCGGCATTTTTAAAAAGGCTGTTGTGCGGCAATGCGCCGCCGCCGGGGATGGTCAGGGTGGAAGGACGCGGGCCGGTGCGCATCCTTTGCGGGGATAAATTGATTGCCCTGGGCGAGGCGGGGGAGGGCGGCGTAACCGTTACCGCCATGTTGGTAGAGGATGGGAGCATAACATGCTAAGCCAGGATTTTTTTGACTTGCGTGGCGGGCCGCCCATTGTAGCGGTCATCGGGATGTGCGATGGCGTGCACCGGGGCCACCGCCAGTTGATTGAGGTGCAGATGGCGCTGGCACGCGCGATGTATGCCCAGCCCGTGGTCATCACCTTTACCCAATCCCCGCGCCAGGTGCTGACCGGCCGCGGCCCGGGGCTTTTAACCCTGCCGCAGGATAAGCAGGCGCTGATCGAAGTACTGGGCCCGCGGGTAAAGATGATCGATTTTACGTTGGCCTTTGCCAGCCTGCCGTGGGAGGAGTTTTTATCCCAAATGGTATCCCGGCTGCATGCGGTGGGCATTGTATGCGGGCAGAACCATCGCTTTGGCGCAGGTGGGGAGGGAAACGCCGCCTGCCTGCTGGAATGGGCCAGGCAGCACCGCCTGCAGGTGCGTGTGGTGCCCCAGGCCATGCATCGGGGCATGCCGGTATCCTCCAGCCGCATCCGGCTGTGCGTACAGCGCGGGGATATTCCTTCGGCCACGGACATGCTGGGCCATGCCATTACCTGGCATGGGCAGGTGACCCATGGCCGGGGCATCGCGGGGGGGCGCGGCGTGCCGACGGCCAATCTGCCGCTGGAGGAAGGCCGGCTGATGCCGCCAAACGGTGTATATGCCTGCCGGGTGGATGTAGCCGGGCAGCGCGGCTTGGCGGCCGTTGCCAACCTGGGCATTGGGCCGACGCTTAAGGATGGCCGGTGCCGCCGGTTGGAGGTGCACCTGCTGGAGGGCGAACCTGGGGATCTATCCGGCCGGGAGATGGCGGTGCGCCCGGTTGCCTTTTTGCGGGAAGAACAGCCCTTTGCCAGCGTGGATGCACTTTTTGCCCAGGTCAGGCGGGACAGCGCGCGGGCATGTGAGGTGCTGCGCCAAAGCGCCATACGTTGACAAAACCAGGGTTACGTGGTAAATTGCCATCGAAATTTGCGGGAAGGATCGCAAAACATTGAACACAAAACGTCGCTCCTTTGATGTAACCGGGGTTATCCTTGTACTGCTGGCGGTTGCCTTTATCACATATTGCCTGGCCATGCGGTTTGATTGGCTGGGATTGGGGCCGAATGCCCCGTTGACAACCCAGCCGCCCGTACAAACCCAACAGCCAAGCCCGACGCCGGTTATCACGCCGGAGCTTACACCCAGCCCAACGCCTGAAATTACGCCGGCTCCAACGCCGACCCCAACGCCGGAGCCTACGCCAAGCCCAACGCCTCCGCCCGTTACACCCAGGCCTGTACCCGATACCAGCGCGCCCCATGTGCACACCACGCCGACGCCGCTGGAGATGCTGTCCAGCCAATACAACTCGTTTTTTGATGATGCCCTGTTTATGGGCGATTCGGTAACGGGGGGCATGTATTACCACGTTATGGGCGGTAAGGAGTTGGGGGAGGCCAAGTTTGTGCTGGCTGGCGCCTATGCCGCTTATAAGGCCTGCAAAGGCGAGGCTAACACCAAGTATGCCGGCCAAAGCTATACCCCGGCGCAGGCGGTACAGGTGGTGGGCGCTAAAAAGCTGTTTATCCTGCTGGGGCTCAACGATTTGCCCCTGTACTCGGTAGAGGATACCGTGGCCAACTACAAATCGGCGTTGGAGCAGATTCTGTCGGCCAACCCCGGGCTTAAAATTTATGTGCAGTCCACTACCCCGGTGGTCTATGGCGGGGCCAAGTGGAATGTAAGCAACGCCCGGATCAATGAACTCAACGCCGGCATGCAGAACGTCTGCCGTCAACTGGGCGTCACATATGTCGATATTGCATCGGCGCTGATGGATGAGGAAGGGTATCTTCGCGATGAATACTGCACCGATGGATATGTTCATTTGACGACGCTGGGCAACCAGGTGTGGCTCAACGAGCTGCGCAAGCTGGCCCG
>JAQXFY010000058.1 GCA_029006015.1 bacterium | reverse complement strand
CGGGGCATGAAAGATAGGGTTTGCCAGGGGGCACATCGTATGATAAGATAGTGCCGGAAACCGGAATGGGGGAGCGCTGCATGATTATCAAGAATGCCGAAACATTCGCTGCCGACCTGGGGCTTGAGATCCTGTGCGGGCGGCGCGAAATGATGCGGCTGAGCGTCAGCGATCTTAACCGGCCCGGGCTGCAGCTGGCGGGGTGGTCCCGTTTTTTTCAGGAGGAGCGCGTGCAGGTTATCGGCGCGGCGGAGGCGGCTTATCTGGAGCAGTTATCCGAAGATACACGCCTTAGCCGGATGGAGCATTTCCTGGCGCATCCCATCCCCTGCGTCGTTATTTGCCGTGGGTTGGAGGTTCCCGGCCTGGCGGCACTGGCGCAGCGGGTAGGCCGGCCGGTGTTTAGAACCGATATGCGCACCACGCCGTTTATGCACCGCATCATTGCCTATCTGGACAGGGAACTGGCGCCAAGCGCGCTGATGCACGGCGTGCTGGTAGATGCCTATGGCGTAGGGGTGCTGCTGATGGGGCGTTCGGGCATCGGCAAATCGGAAACGGCGCTGGAACTTATCAAGCGCGGCCATCGCCTGGTGGCGGATGATGCCGTTCAGGTGCGCAAGATGGGCGATACGCTGGTGGGGGAGGCCCCTCCGGCCATGCGCTACCTGATGGAGATCCGCGGCATTGGGCTGATTAATGTACGCACCATGTACGGCATCAGCTCCGTTATCGATAGCCGCAGCGTCGATTTGGTGATGCAGCTGGATGAATGGGACAATAACCGCGAGTATGAGCGCCTGGGCGATAAGGATGAAACGATGGATATCCTGGGCACCCCGGTCCCCTGCATTCAGGTGCCGGTATCCCCGGGGCGCAACCTGGCCATGCTGGTGGAAGTGGCGGCGCGCCATTACCGTTTAAAAGGGCTGGGGGAAATCGGCGCGTTGGATTTAAAGGAACGGATGAGTAATCAGATCATGGCCCAAAAGGCCGAGCATCAGCAATAGGAGGAAGATGGTATGTTGTATCTGGGTGTGGATGTTGGGGGCAGCCATATCGGCGTCGGCCTGGTGGACGAGCACGGCACCATCCTGCATCAGGATGAAATGGTGACAAACCCCAAGCGCGGTACCGCCGCGGTGCTGGACGAGCTGGCGCAGCTGGCCCGCCGGGTGGCCGAAAAGGCGGGCGGTATGGACAAAATCCAGGGCATGGGCATCGGGCTGCCGGGGGTGGTCAATGTCGATGCCGGAACGCTGGTATTTGCCGATAACCTGGGGTGGAGCAATGTCCATATCTGCAGCGAAATGAACGCCAGGCTGGGTATTCCCATTATGTGCGGCAATGATGCCAACGTAGCCGCTTTGGCGGAGGCCAAGGCCGGAGCCTGCATGGGGGCGGATAACGCCATCGTGCTGACGCTGGGCACCGGGCTGGGCGGTGGCATCATCCTGGGCGGAAAAATCCATACGGGGGCCCATTTCGTCGGCGGGGAAATCGGCCATATGGTTATCGAGGTTGGCGGGCGTCTGTGCAACTGCGGTACCCGTGGTTGCTGGGAACGCTATGCGGCGGCAACGGCGCTGATTAACGCGGGGCGCCAGGCCATAGAGGAAGACCCCAACGGCGCCATCGCCAAAGCGGCGGGCGGCAACCCGGATAAGGTCAATGCGCGCATCGTGGTGGACGCGGCCAAGGCGGGCGATGCCCAGGCGCTGGCTATCTGGAAGGATTATATCGAATATCTGTGCATCGGGATGGTATCGCTGGTCAACCTGCTGGATCCGCAGGTGTTTGTCATCGGCGGCGGCGTCAGCGCGGCGGGCGATTTCCTGCTGGATGCTGTGCGCACCCGGCTGCACGAGATGCTGTCCTTCCGCGATTGCCCGCATGCCACCGTGGAACTGGCCAAGCTGGGCAACAACGCCGGTATCATCGGCGCGGCCATGCTTTGCGTGCAATAGCGGGGGAAAAACCACGGTTTCCCTGTGGCCTGGCGCTGCGGCCAAGGGAAAGCGGGCCTGCCGGCGATATCCTGCGGGCGGCCAAAATCATCAGCACAGCAAGAAGGAAGGCATATGCCTTCCTTCTTTTTTATTTCCCAAACCGGCGATGGGCTTTGCGCGGCATGGATGTGGCGGCTGCATCGCGGCGGCGTGTGATGGGTATCGGGCTGCCTGCATAGGCTAAACGGGGGTGATGGCATGCACATCAGGCGGATTGTCTGCTGCCTGGCCATCGTGGCTTTGTTGGCCTTTTTTCCGGCAATCCTGCGCCGGGCCTGGCTGGCGGGCAGGGCACCGCAAAACCATCAGGCGGGCAGTAAACAGGTGGTTACCGCTTGGGTATGCGCTACCTGGGAAGGAGATGGCAAGCTGTTTGCCGCCTGGGCCAGGGAACGTGCCCAGGCGTATGAGCTGGCGCATACCGATACCTATGTTGATGTATGCACGGTGGATGCGCAGCGCCTTCATGCGGTATTTGAGGCGGAGCAAAACTATTGGCCGGATGTGGTGCTGTTCGCGCCGGGCGGCATGCCGCAGGAGGCGGCTGCGGAGCTGCCCGCTGCCATGTGCGATAAAATCCCGCCCCAACTGGCATCCATCTGCAAGGGGCGGGCGGTGCCCATTGGCTACCAGCTGTACCAGGGCGTGGCCAGCGGGGCGCTGACGGACAAATGCGGCGTTACCCCCGATCCCAACTGGGGGGCGGAAGGGTGGAAAAGTGCCCTCCATCAACTTGGCGGGGTATCGATGGCCAAAAAGCCGATTCTTCCCCTTGTTATGGGCACCGATGGCCCGGGCGGGGCAGCGGCGGCTTTGATCGAAAGCGCGGATGGCCCCGCCATGTGGCAGGGCCTTGTGGGGGATGAAGGCGCCTTCCAGCCAACGCGGCTGCTGGCGTGGGATGTGCTGGCGCGCGGGCGCGCCTGCATGCTGGTTGGCTCCAAACGCGATGCCCTGCGTGCTTTTCGCCGGCAGGAACAAAAGGGCGAGGCGTACCGGGTGTGGGATATCGCCGCTACCCGCGCCTATACCGATATGGCCTATTTTGCCGCAATGACGGGCGCATCCGGCCCCGCCGCCCCAGGCTTTATTTCCAGCCTGATCGATGAGGAGGGCGTTTGCGCGCTATCGGAATGCGGCATCCTGCCCGCTGTGCGCGGGTTGTATGCCCCTAAAACCCCCCTTGAAATGGCCGGGGCCTTTGTATCCCCGCAGGCGCTGGAGCAGTTTAACCGCGCTGCCGGGCAGCTGTTATCCGGGAATGGAACACCGGCAGCATATGAAAGCGCCCGGCAGGCCGTATTGGATGGATAGCGGTGGCGGCGCGCGCCGGGGTGTGATAAAATAACGGAAAGAAGGGAAGGTGGCGTGCATTGGATAAGATCCGGGCCTTTACGCGGGGGCGCAGCCAGGCCATGGCCGAGGGCCGTCTGCTGATGGGGGTGCCGATGTCGCGCCACACCACGTTTGGTATTGGCGGGCCTGCCGATTGTATGTATTTGCCAAACGGGGCCGAGGATACCCTGCACGCCCTCCAGGATGCCCGGGCGATGGGCCTGGCCGTCACGCTGATTGGCAACGGCAGCAACCTGCTTGTGCGCGATGGCGGCATTGAGGGGCTGGTTATCAAAATTGCGGCGCCCATGTCCCGCGTGGAGGCATCGGGGCACGACGGATGGATCGCCCAGGGCGGCATATCGCTGGCGCGCTTGAGCGCGGTGGCCTGCCAGATGGGCCTGGGGGGGCTGGCGTTTGCCTCCGGCATTCCGGGGGCGCTGGGCGGCGGGCTTTGCATGAATGCCGGCGCTTATGGCGGTACCCTGTCCGATGTGGTGGAAGCGGTGCGCATTGTAGGGGATGACGGCTTGCGCTGGGTGGAGGCATCCCGGCTGCATTTTGCATACCGCCACAGTGAAATCCCGCGCCTGGGCATTGCGGTGGAGGCCAGGCTTAAGCTGCACCCCGCCCCGGTGGAGGAAATCCGCTGCCAAATGGCGGATTTGGCCAAACGCCGCCGGGAAAAGCAGCCGCTGGCCTATAAAAGTGCGGGCAGCTATTTTAAGCGCCCCGAAGGCGATTATGCTGCCCGGCTGATCGAAGCGGCGGGGCTCAAGGGCCTGACCGTGGGGGGCGCGCAGGTATCCGGCCTGCATGCAGGGTTTGTCATCAACCTGGGCGGTGCTACCGCAGGGGACGTGCTGGCGCTGGAAAAGCAAATCGTCAGCCGGGTTGAACAGCAGTTTGGTATCCGTTTGGAACGGGAAGTGCGCGTGATCGGAAGGGAATAGGCCAATATGTCTTTTTCGGCGGAGGTCAAGCGGGAAATGGTGCGTACCCAGCCGCAGCCCTGTTGTTTGGCGGCGGAATGGGCGGCCATGTTATATGCCCTGGGCTCGCTTACGTTTTCCGGCGGGCAATGGGGCCTGGTGCTGCGTACCGATAATCCCTATGTGGTGCGCCGCGCCCAGCAGGCGCTGATGGGCATCCTGGGAATCAGGGCGGAAATTGCCCTGCAAGGGCGGGAAGGGGTGCGCAAGCGCTATTGGTTATCCCTTTTTGGACCTTCCTGTGCCGCGGCGCTGGAGATTGCCGGCTGCCCTGCAGGCACGCTGCGCCATGCGCCAAAGGCTGCGATGCTGGGGCGTACCTGCTGCAAAAAAGCGTTTGTGCGCGGCTTGTTTTTATCCTGCGGTACCGTCAGCGCAACGGAGCGCGGTTTTCATATGGAATTTGTGCTGCCCACGCCCCAACTGGCCGATTGCCTGTCCGGCGTGCTGGGTAAATTTGGTATTACCCCCGGCCACGTTATGCGCGGCGATCATTTTGGGGTTTACCTTAAAGGGGCGGACGCCATTGCCGATGTGCTGACGATGTGCGGCGCCCATGGCGGAAGGCTGCAGCTGGAGGATATCCGTGTGGTGCGCGATGTTCGCAACCGCGTCAACCGGCGCATCAACTGTGAAAGCAGCAACATCGACAAGGCGGCCATGTCCTCTGCCATACGGTGTGAAAATATCCGCAAACTGGCCCGTGCGGGCGTTAAGCTGCCGGCTACGCTTAAGGAAGCGGCCGATGCCAGGCTGTCCTTTCCGGATGATACGCTGGAAGAGTTGTCCACGCGCCTGGGCATCAGCAAATCCGCCCTCAACCACCGGCTGCGCAGGCTGGATGCCCTGGCTGCCGATGTGCCCGATCTGGAATAAGCCCGCCTGTACATAAGAAGGAGGACGCTATGGTTCACCTGCATGTCCATACCGAATATAGCTTGCTGGACGGCGCTGCGCGCGTATCCGATTTGGCAGCCCGCGCCAGGGAACTGGGGTATAAGGCGCTGGCCATTACCGATCATGGCGCCATGTATGGTGTTGTGGATTTTTATAATGCCTGCAAAAAGGAAGGAATAAAGCCCATCCTGGGAATCGAAACCTATGTTACCCAGGGCGCCATGCAGGAGCGGCCCGCAACGGGCGGCCAGCGGGATTATGCCCATCTGGTGCTGCTGGCGCAGAATGAAACGGGCTATCGGAATTTGGTCAAGCTGTCCTCTCTGGCCTTTACGGAGGGCTTTTATTACCGCCCGCGCATTGATTATGAGGTGCTGTCCCGGCATACGGAAGGGGTTATCTGCCTGTCGGCCTGCATTGCGGGGGATATCCCCAGGCTGCTGCTGGAGGGCAGGCAGCAGGA
>JAQXFY010000057.1 GCA_029006015.1 bacterium | reverse complement strand
CGCAAGATAAAACAGGGCGCCTTGTTTGCCAAGGCGCCCGTATCATATCCGGTTGTATGCCCGTTATCAGGCCATCTCGCGATCCTTGCCCATAAAAAACAGGGCGATGGTGCCCGGACCGGAGTGCGAGCCGATAACCGGCCCGATATAGCCTTTAACAATTTCCTTAACCCCGGGGAACAGTTCTTTTAAAGCGGCAATCACCACATCGCAATCTTCGCTGCTGCCGCCATGGCCGATAAAGATGGTTTGCCCCTCGGGCTCCAGTACCCGATAAGCCATATTATCCGATATGGCGCGCAGGGCACGTTCACGCGTGCGCACTTTATTGCGCACAAGCAGGCGACCCTGATTATCCACATACATCACGGGCTTGATGCTCAACAAAGTTCCCAAGTATGCTGCCGCGCCGGACAGGCGGCCGCCGCGCTTGAGAAAGAGCAGATCATCTACCGTAAAAATATGGTTCAGATTCATTTTTTCCTTGTTGATGCGGCTGACAAGCTCCTCCATGCCCATGCCGCCGTTGCGATAGGTAGCGGCGCAGTAGACAAGCAGGCCTTGCCCCATGGAGGCGCATAGCGAATCGATTACGGCAATTTTCCGGCCGGGGAATTCTTCCTCCAGCATTTTTGCCGCAGTATACGCGCTGAAGCATGTGCCGCTGAGCGCGCTGGAAAAGGCGATGTATACAATATCCTTTCCTTGCTCCAGATAAGGGCGAAATTGCTCATCAAATATCTCCGGCGTAATCTGGGAGGTAACGGATGTACCGCCCGCCCGCAGGGCATTGTAGAAATCCTCATATTCCTGGCTTTCCTTAAAGGTATCCGTGGCATTTTGTCCGTTTAGGCAAAATGCCATGGGGATAACCTGAATATCCATATCAGCAGCCATGCCGATAGGCAGATCCGAACAGGAATCGGTGAATAAAATATATGATGGCATCCGAGTAACGCCCCTTTCCCGTGGGTCAATTTCCACCAAATTATATCGGCATTTTTAGGGTTATGCAAGATATTGAAAAGGGACGATGGGGGCTAGCTTGGAATTTGACAAAACGTTGTGTGGCAAGTATAATTTTAAGGTTCGTGTATAGGCTTTAAAGCTAACGGATGCATTAAAGGAGGGATGGCCATGGCACAAAACGATTGGGCACAAGAAATTGGGCGCCGTCGCACATTTGCCATCATTGCCCACCCCGATGCCGGTAAAACCACGCTGACGGAAAAACTGCTTTTATATGGCGGTGCCATTCACATGGCTGGTGCGGTAAAAGCCCGTAAGGCTGCGCGCCATGCCGTTAGCGACTGGATGGAAATTGAAAAACAGCGCGGCATTTCGGTAACTTCCAGCGTGATGGCCTTTGATTACGCCGGCTGCCGCATCAACATATTGGATACGCCGGGGCATCAGGATTTCTCCGAGGATACCTATCGCACCCTGGTGGCGGCCGACGCCGCAGTCATGCTGATCGATGGCGCGCACGGTGTCGAGGAGCAGACCATCAAGCTATTCCATGTTTGCCGTATGCAGGGCATCCCGGTATTTACATTTGTTAATAAAATGGATCGGGCCTCCAAACCGCCGCTGGAGCTGATGGAGGAAATCGAATCGGTATTGGGGATCCGCACCTATCCGGTTAACTGGCCCATTGGAACCGATGGCGATTTACAGGGCATTTACCATCGCTTTGATGGGGAAATCGAATTATACCAATCCGGCGGTGATCATGGCGCCCTTCAGGCCAAGGCCCGGCGCATCAAGCTTGATGAGGCTGATGGTGCGCTGGATAGCCATTATCTGGACCGTCTGCGCGAGGATATCGAGCTGTTGGATCTGGCAGGGGATGAATGGAACGTGGAAGCCGTGTCAAACGGCGAGCTTTCGCCCATGTTCTTTGGCTCTGCCATGAACAACTTTGGTGTGCAGGCCTTTTTGGAATTGTTTTTGCAGCTGGCCCCGCCGCCCGCACCACGGGAGGATGTTTCCGGCCCTGTTCAACCGACTCAGCCCTTTTCCGGCTTTATTTTTAAAATTCAGGCCAAAATGAACCCTGCTCATCGGGACCGGATTGCTTTTATGCGTATCTGTTCCGGCCGGTTTGAAAAGGGGATGGAAGCCCGGAGCCATCTGGGTGGTAAGCCCATCCGCCTGGCCCAGCCCCAGCAGTTTATGGCCGATTCCCGCGAAATGATTGAAGAAGCCTATGCCGGGGATATTATCGGCCTGTTTGATCCGGGTTTGTTCCACCTGGGCGAAACATTATCCCAATCGGGGAAAATTTGCTATGAAGGCATTCCGCTGTTTGCGCCCGAATATTTTGCGCGGGTATCGGCCATGGATTCCATGAAGCGCAAAGCTTTTTCGCGCGGTATGACCGAACTTGCCGAGGAAGGCGCGGTACAGCTGTTCCGCCCACCGGACAGCGGGCGGGAGGAATGGATTGCGGGTGTCGTCGGTATGTTGCAGCTGGATGTACTCAAGTACAGGCTGCAGGGAGAATACGGCGTGGAGGCCCGTATGGAAAGCATGCCCGTGCATTATGCCCGCTGGATCGTGTCAGGCAAGGCGGACCGCTTACCTTCCGATGCCAGCCGGGCCTTTGACGGGCAGGGGAGAGCGGTGCTGCTTTTCGAGCATGAATGGTCCATCCGCCGGGCAATGGAGTATAATCCTGGCCTGGAGTTGACCGATATCGCCCCGCGGGAGCGCGTTTGACAGAGGAAATCGAGGTTTTTTTCATGCAGGTTCGTGAAGATTTACGTAATATCGCCATCATTGCACACGTCGATCATGGTAAAACAACGCTGGTCGATCAAATGCTGCGCCAGAGCGGCGTTTTCCGCGATAACCAGGCTGTGCGCGAGCGCGTCATGGATTCCGGCGAACTGGAGCGCGAAAAAGGCATTACCATTTTGGCCAAAAACACGGCCGTGCGCTACGGAGACACCAAGATTAATATTATCGACACCCCAGGGCACGCCGATTTTGGCGGTGAGGTAGAGCGCGTATTGCAAATGGTGGATGGTGTGCTTTTGCTGGTGGATGCCTACGAAGGCCCCATGCCGCAAACACGCTTTGTATTGCGCAAAGCCATGCAGTTAGGCCACCGCGTGGTGGTGGTTATCAATAAAATCGATCGGCCGGATGCCAGGCCCGATGCCGTGGTGGACGAGGTGCTGGATCTGCTTATCGAGCTGGGCGCGCAGGACGATCAGCTGGATGTGCCTTTCCTGTTTGCTTCCGGGCGCGACGGAACGGCATCGCTGGATTGGAAAACGCCCGGGAAGGATTTAACCCCACTATTTGATGCCATCCTGCAATATATTCCGGCCCCCAAATGCGATGCACAGGGCCCGCTGCAGGTACTGGTATCGGTTATCGATTATAACGATTATGTTGGACGTATCGGCATTGGCCGTATTGTACGCGGGGTGGTGCAGGAAGGGCAGGAGGTTATCTTAACCTCTACCGATCATACACGCACGGACAGGCGCGTGCGCCTAAGCGCCCTGTTTGCCTTTGAAGGCCTTAAGCGCGAGCGCATCGAGACTGCATACAGCGGCGATATCATTGCCATGTCCGGCGTAGAGGGCATTAACGTTGGCGATACGGTATGCGATACCTCTTTCCCGGAGGCGCTTCCTTTTGTACGCATTGATGAGCCCACCGTGGTGATGACCTTTTCCGTTAACGATTCGCCTCTGGCCGGGCGGGACGGCAAATTTGTTACCACCCGTCACCTGCGTGCGCGTCTGGAGCGGGAAGCGCTTAGCGATGTCAGCCTGAGGCTGGAGGATGTTGAAGGCTCCTCCGATGCCATCCGCGTATATGGGCGCGGGGAGTTATCGCTGTCCATCCTGATTGAAACCATGCGCCGCCAGGGATATGAGTTCCAGGTATCGCGCCCGCGCGTACTGTTTAAGGAAATTGACGGCGTTCGGTGCGAGCCGATCGAGCGCGTGCTCATCGATGTGCCCAGCCCATCGGCAGGTACGGTCATCGAAAAACTGGGCCAGCGCAAGGGCGAGCTGACCAATATGCAGCAGGAAGGTAACCGGATGCGCATGGAATTTATGATTCCTTCGCGTGGGCTTTTTGGCTATCGCAGCGAGTTTTTAACCGATACCCGCGGCGAAGGGCTGATGTATGCTTCCTTTGCGGAATACGGCCCGTACCGGGGAGAGATTGCCAGCCGCACGCGCGGCGCCCTGATCGCCTTTGAGGCCGGAGAGGCGGCTTCCTACGGCCTGTTTAACGCGCAGGATCGCGGCCGGCTGTTTATTGGCGCTGGAACACAGGTCTATGCCGGCATGATCGTGGGCGAAAATGCGCGCACGGGGGATATTGAGGTTAACGTTTGTAAACGCAAACATTTAACCTCCATCCGCAACTCTGCCGGGGCCGAGGAAGCACTTAAATTAACCCCGGTGCGTGAATGGACGGTGGAAGAAGCCCTGGAATGGCTGGGCGATGACGAGCTTTTGGAGGTAACGCCCAAAACGCTGCGTGTGCGCAAGCGTATCCTGGATGGCATCCAGCGCATGCGCGCCAAACGCCGCGAAGAGGGAAATGGGCTATAATAGGCCGTTTCTGCGATGCCGTGATTGAAACGCCCCGGCTAATTTGGGCTATATATCGATACAAAACCCCCAAATGCAGAAGATGCGTTGGGGGTTTTAGATTAAAACAGAAACACCGTAAAGCTATATCAGAAAACTAAAAAGGATGTAACCACAAATGATGTAACCACAAATAGGGTAGGTATCCTAAAATTCATCCGGGCTATCGTCCTCCGGGGCGCTATCGCGCAGGCGCACAGCGCTGGCAGCGGCACGGCGGCGTTCATCCTCCAGGGCCGCATAGTGCCTGCGCGTGGTGTTGACATCCCGGTGCCCCAGTACATCGGCCACCAGGTAAATATCCCCGGTTTCACGATAAAGCGTGGTGCCATAGGTGGAGCGCAGCTTATGGGGCGAGATAGGCTTTAAAGGCGCCACATGGCGGGCATATTTTTCTACCAGGTTTTCGACGGCGCGCGGCGTGATGCGGCGGCGCTGCATGGATAAAAACAGGGCATCTTCATGCCCGGGCAACGCCTGAATGTTGGCGCGTTCGGCCAAATAAGCCTTGAGGGCCTGCTGAACCTCCACCCAGAAATAAACAATGGCCTGTTTGCCGCCTTTGCGGGTAATGCGCAGGCCGTTGACATCAAAATCGATATCAACACGGTTGAGGCCAACCAATTCGCTAATGCGGATGCCCGTACCTAAAAATGTGGTTAAAATAGCCAAATCGCGCGTGCGCGTCTTTTGATGCCAAGCCTTCTCGCGCGCCGTTAATCCATCGCCTTTTTCGACAAAATCCAGCAAATTGGCCACTTCATCGGGTTCCAGGCGGATAATGTTTTTTTCCCGCCGCTTTGGCAATTTAACAAGGGCGCCAACATTGCCTTCCAGAACACCGCGTTCAAACCAAAATTGAAGCAGGGTGCGGATGGCGGCGATTTTGCGCGATTTGCCCTCAGCATGGTTTTCAAGCTCACGATCCTGATGTTCGTAATAGGTAATATATTCCAGGTAACGCTCAATATCTTCGGCTGTCAGCCGGGACAAGGTCTGCGGCATGATATCTTGAAAAGCCATACCGCGAAAAGCCGGAATTTCCTGGGTAAGATAAGTAAAAAAGCCGCGCAGATCGCAGGCGTATCCCAAACGGGTTAACTCCTGTGTACGATCGGCAATGGCGCGAAAATACGGCTCGCAACAAGGCGGCAATTCCTTGAGCAAATCCCGCAGTTCTAACCGGCGCTGGCGTGCCAATTGCTGGGCATGGCTGCGGGCAGACACAAGATTGTTTTCATCGGCTTGGTTGGCCACGGCTTTGCAGGCACCTCCATACACACGGATTTTTATTTATTGTACGACGAAACCTTCATCCGCGCAAGAAAATTTCATACGTGCAGACAACCCAACGACCAGGCCGCTAAAGTGATTTTCGTGTGCAGCGGGCCCTATTTGGGCCTCTTTCAGCCCTATCTATTCGTTAAACATGCCTTTAACGAATAGATAAGGATGAAGGAAAAATATCCCCTATCGGGCGCCTTGGCCGCCATCAAACAGCCTGCACACAAGCTTAAACGTGGCTGCTGAGCTTTAGCGCAAACAAAATATGATTGGATGGATACCCACGCACGGGATTAAAAAATAAAAAATGGCCGGTAGCATCCTGCGGCACATGATGATTTTACATCTGCCCGGCAAACCCGCCATTTCTATGCTGATTAACGTTATTTTTTCCGTTTTCGGGATAGCGAAATGCCGCCAAAGCCGCTGATAATGGCCATATAAAAACCTATATCGTAGGCCCAGCCGGTGTTGTTGATTTCATATATGCCAAGATCGTGATTAAAGAAAATTTCACCAATAAGCGAAATCGGCGCGATCCAGCCATGCCAAATCCCCGTAAAAAATCCCGCGGGGCTCTGCTGTGTGGCCTTACCATCTCCGGGCATACAGCCGCTTAATAACACACACAACAGGCACAGCATCAGGGCGATTCCGATAAAGGCTTTTAGCCTGCCGTTTTGTTGCACACTTTTCATGGTATGTCACCCTCCACTTCGTTAAGATTTGAGGCTTCCGGCTGATGCTTCTTAAGTTCAATTGTAATTTCATCGAACAGCTGGGGCTGGGAAACCTTAACATAGCCCTGATGCATTAAATCCAGCATGGCCAGAAAGGTGGTCACCACCTCTTCACGGGTAGCAACATCGTCAAACAGATGGGAAAAACGCACCAATCCATGCTGACGCAGCAGACGCACCAGATGCAGGGCGCGTTCGGTTACCGTATAGGTATCCCGAACAATCTGGTGAGTGGGCTCGGGAGGCGCTTCCAACGTAATACGGGACAAAAGCGCCTGAAAAGCATCATATAACTGCTGCGGGGTTACACCATCAAAAACAAATTCCCGTGTGTTATCCAATTGTTCTTCTGGCAGTTTATAAAAAACATCGCGTTGACGCTGCTCCATTTCCCTCAGCGATTCACTGGCTTCCTTGAACAGCTTATAGGTTTCCAACTGGCGGATAAGGGCCTGTTCCGGATCCTCCTCATCCTCTTCCTGAACAACAGGCTTGGGAAGCAAAGAACGGGATTTAATCTCCAACAATGTTGCCGCCATGGCCAAAAACTGGCTGGCAGAGCCCATATCCAATTCGGACGCCTCTACCATAAAGGCCATATACTGCTCGGTAATTTGGGATACAAAGATATCCTGGATATTGATTCGCGCTTTGCGCACCAGGTGCAGCAGCAAATCAAGAGGGCCGTCAAACTGGGCCAGATGGGCGACAAAGCCGCCGCCTTCCTCCCCCATTTCCTCTTCTTCGGTTTGGGGAAGCAAATCGATATTTTCGTTTTCCAATGGCGACGGCTTGTTTTCCATCATCAAAACAACCCCAGGAATTTAACCCATAGGCTTCCAAGGAATTCAAAGCCCTCGATAATCAGGCCGGTACCAAAGTTAATCCAAATGGAAGCGATGTTTAAAAACATCAGCGCCAGCAAAATAAACATGCCATAGCGCTCTACCCATTCATACCACTTGGGCGTGTAGCCAATCATCTCCCGCAACATACGGGAGCCATCCAGCGGCGGAACAGGAATCAGGTTAAATACCGCCAAAACCAAGTTAATGGAAATGGCATAATTAAGGATATCCAGCAAAGCGGAGATAAGGGTATAGGCGGTACCACCCATGGTGGGCATGGGAACCACCAAAAAATATCGCAGGGTTACCCACACAAAATAAAGCACAAAAGCAATGATAATGTTGGTACAAATCCCTGCAACCGCCACCAGAAACAACCATTTCCGCCGGCTGCCCTTGGCATTTGAACCCACCCGCGCAGGATTAACGGGCACAGGCTTGGCCCATCCAAACCCCAAAAGCAATAAGGCCAGCATACCCACAGGATCAAAATGGGCAATGGGGTTCATGGTCATGCGCCCCATCAGGCGCGCAGTATCATCGCCGCTTTTATTGGCCACCGCGGCATGCGCATACTCGTGCGCACAAAGTCCAAGCAGCAGCCCCGGCAATACAAGCAACAGGCTGCGCAACACGCCCAAAGGGTTGGTAAATAGCTGTGATAAGCCACCAAAGAGCATATACTACCTCCATCAGCCTGATGTAAAAGCCTGCAAAGCGCCTTTTCCGGTTATAAATCCTCCGGCAAACGGTCGTAGGCAATGATATCATCCAGCGTAGGCCGCTTGGATATCAGGCGTGCTTTTCCATCCTTTACTAAAACAGCGGCAGGGTTGGCCAGGCGATTGTACTGGCTGGCCATGGAAGCATGATAGGCACCTGTGGTCATCAGGGCAACAACTTCCCCTACCTTGGGGGCCGGCATACAGGCATCCTTGACCAACACATCGCCCGATTCGCAGCAGCGCCCCACCAGGGCATAGTGGCCATCCGCCGCATCGCGCACCCGGTTGGCTATCAACGGCGTATAGACAGAGCCATATAACGCCACGCGCGGATTATCCGCCATGCCGCCATCCAAAGCCACATAATGGCGCACCCCGGGTACATCCTTGTCCGCCCCGACGGTATATAAGGTAACCCCCGCATCGCCTACAATGCAACGGCCGGGCTCAAATTCTATCTGCGGCAAATAATCCAACCCATGCTTGGAGGCAGCCTGCACCACGGCTTCCCCCGCACAGCGCACCATATAGGCAATGGGCAGCGGATCATCCTGCGGCGTATAAGCCACACCAAACCCACCGCCAAGATTGATGGTTTTCAGCCAAGTGCCGGTATCGCGGCCAATCTGCGCGATAAACTCGCACATGGAATCTGCCGCCAGCGCATAGGGCTGGGTTTCAAAAATCTGGGAACCGATGTGGCAATGCAGGCCCATCAATTCGATGCAATCCTGCGCCTCCAGCGCCATTCGCACGGCCTTCATCGCCGCGCCATCATACAGGCTAAAGCCAAATTTACAATCCAGCGTAGCCGTCTGGATGGATTGGTGCGTATGCGCATCGATACCGGGGCGCAGGCGCAACAAAATGGATGCCTTTTTGCCGGCTGCACGCGCCAGCTCGATCAGCAGGGTTAAATCATCAAACCCATCCACGATGATCTGGCCAACGTCATTTTCAAGCGCCATCATCAACTCGTCCCGGGTTTTTAGATTGCCATGCAGGGCCAGGCGTTGGCCGGGCACACCGGCCTGAAGGGCGGTATACATCTCCCCTGCCGATACGCAATCCATATACATGCCCTCGGTATATACCAGCCTGGCAATGGCCAAATTGGACTGGGCTTTGCTGGCATAATAAGCGCGCGCCGGCATGGGTAATTCCTTAAAAGCCAACTGAAACTGGCGGCAATTGGAGCGAATGCGGGCTTCGTCCATAACATAAAGCGGTGTGCCGTAGGTTTTAGCCAACTCCACCGCATCGCATCCGCCGATCATCAAATGGCCGTTATCGGCCACGCCCATTGTATCACTTTCCCAAAACATCGATCCATCAACCCTTTTATCCGGCTTCCCTGCAAACACAAGAATAATTTATAGTAACATACGC
Organism: bacterium; assembly: GCA_029006015.1. Classification (GTDB taxonomy): domain Bacteria; phylum Bacillota; class Clostridia; order Christensenellales; family SUG1161; genus SUG1161. The sequence goes on along the minus strand of JAQXFY010000057.1, from coordinate 928 downwards.
AAATGATGGGTGTCAATCCTTATCGGGCATTAAGCCCCATCATCCACACGGCGCCGAGCAGGCAATGCCGAACTTTTGTTTTCTGCCTCCACTAAATAAACGCCCTTGTTAAGCGGAGCGTTATTGGACATATAAGCAAAAACCGGCATAGATGTTATGCCGGTTTTGGTTTTTCCCATGCGCGATCCACGATTATGGAAAGCACAATAGTGTCAGCTGCAATCAGCCCGCCTGTCTGTTTTCTAGCGCCCTATCAACGCGGCTTTGCGTGCAGCCATCTCCTCCACGCGGGCGATATAATGGCCGATATCGCTAACATTGGGTGCACGCTCCAGACGTTTTTTTTCAGGAAACACCCATTTGCTGATGGCGCCTGCGCCAAAGGCCAGCACACTATGGGTTTCCTCCATGATATCGATATTATACAGGCAGGCCGTGCCCGCCTTGGCATAGCCGACATTTTCCAGGTTGCCCGCCATATATTTTTGCCGGTACAGATAATACGGGCTATACCCCTGGCCTGCCAGCTCCCGATAGGCGCAATCCACCATCTCGGAAACCGTATCCAGCCCAGGCAGCAGCGACACACCACCCTCCTCCCACAGGCGGGAGGTTCGCTTGGCTGCCAGCGTGTGCACGGTGATATTGGCGGGCTTCAAGGCCAATACCTCCTCGAGCGTTTCCCGAAACATTGCCGGCGTTTCCCCGGGAAGCCCGGCGATCAAATCCATATTGATGGCAAAATCAAACGCATCACGGCAAGCGCCTACGGCCTGCACGATATCCTGCGCCCGATGGCTCCTGCCAATCAATTCCAGCGTTTTATCATGCATGGTCTGCGGATTGATGCTGATGCGGCCGATGCGATGCTTGGCCAGCACGGCAATCATATCCGGCGTCAGGGTATCGGGGCGGCCGGCTTCCACCG
>JAQXFY010000056.1 GCA_029006015.1 bacterium | reverse complement strand
TTACCAACCCTATCTGGCGCTGTACCGCTCGCTTTATCCGGCGTTAAAGCCCAGCTTTGATACGCTGGCCACCCTGTAACGGCCGCCCCCGCTGCGACGCGCAGCACCGGCTGATGCCCCGGCAGGCGCACGGGGCCATACCGGCGCATCTTTCCAGGGCATCAAGGCCAAGCAGCGATCCTCGCCGTGCGCAGCGTTGTATTTGCCTTATCTGTACACGGCCAGGAACCGCATATGCTGTTCCTGGCCGTATGGAATAAAAGCGTGCATTCCCGCCATACAGGCCGGGCGGCGCGCACATATCAAAGGAGGGTTACCATGCCTGCATTTGCCATCGAGCCAGGCAACCTCAACCTGTTTGCCTATACCAATATTGCCCTGTGCGAAGGCCCCATCCGGGGCATTGCGCTGGATTTCCATGGCCTGGGGCGTGGCGGTATGCTGGATACGCCCCCTTACGAAGCCCGGTTATACGGCAAAAAGGGCGTTCTTTACATCTCCCCCTATGATAACCCCTGGAGCTGGATGAACGATGTGGCCGTGCGCACGGTGGACGCCATCCTGGATGCCGCCCACGCCGCCTATTCCCTTGCCCAAAACCTGCCCATCGTATCCACGGGCGACAGCATGGGCGGGCTGGGGGCGCTCATCTTTACCCGCTATTCCCGCCACCCCATCGCCGCCTGCGCTGCCGATTGCCCGGTGTGCGATCTTCCCCTCCATTGGGGCGAGCGGCCCGATTTGCCCCGCACGCTGTACAGCGCTTTTGGACATTACCCCATGCCGCTGGAGCGCGCGCTTGAAACCGCCTCTCCCCTGCACCAGGCGGCGGCGCTGCCCCGCATTCCCTATCACATCGTGCATGGTACGGCGGATCAATCGGTTTCAAAGGCCGCTCATTCCGATAAGCTGGTGGCCCGCATGCGCCAGATGGGTTTTGATCTTGTTTATGATGAGGTTGCCGGCATGCAGCATTGCGATTTGACGGGCGAGCCCCAGCAACGCTACCACGCCTTTGTCATCCGCCACGCCGCAGGGCAGTAGCCCCGACCACCCCAACGCCCGGTTTTGCGCCGCAATCGGCAAAAAGCGCGTTCATGCGCGCCGGCAGCGCCAAAGGCAGGGGGCTTTATTGCGCGGTATGCTGTGCAGCATCCGGCATATGCAGCGCATCGGCGCCATGTTTATCCCCTAAACCGTGGATGGCCCGGCTTGATAGCCGGGCCATCCAATGTTTTATAAAGGCATAGCCTGCCGCCGGGCAAATCAGCCGGCCCCTGTCATCAGGGATAGACCACCTGCACCTCGCCCATGCTGGAGGTGGAGGTGGTTGCGTTTTCCCGGATCCGAATAACGGCCACCTGCGCGATATAGCGGATACCCTGCTGATCGGTCACCTCCAGCTCGATGGATATCTCATCGCCTTCCGCGGCTTCCATGGTCAGATCAACCCTATGATGCAGCTCATAATAGCCCTTGCCGATGTCCCAGGCCTGCTCTATGGACGAGCCGGTCGTGCTGCCATTGCCATACCAGGTGGTACCGGCGGCCTCCTCATCCGGCTGGGTAAGATCAATTTCCCATTCTTTGAGCAGCGTTTTGTTGCGGTATACCCGCACGGCCGCCTGCTTTTTGGGGGGTGGCGCCTGCCATCCATAGGCGTACCCGCCCGAAATACCGCCGTAAATGGAACCCTCCAGCTGCACCGTTGGCTTGACGCCTAAAAAACGGATGCCCCCACCCCAATCGGCCATAATTTCAAGCCTGGCCCCGCTGGCCACGCCGATGATGTTATCCATGGGCTGGTTTTGCTTTTGGCCATCGGCCTCCAGCACCGCGGTTACGCCAATATCATCGCTTAGGGGCAAATCGGCTTCCACGCGGAAGCTGCCCGGCGTTTGCAGCTTGCCTTGCGCGGTAACGGCCTCAAAATCCTCGCTTGTAAAGGTGCAGGACAGCTGCATGCCTTGGGTGACCACCTTGGGGGTGATATCCACGGCTACGCGGCATGTTTTTTGAACCGGGTCCACGGCCAACATCCGGTACTGGCAGCTGGCAAACAGGCTGGCCTGTTCCTTGAGGCTGTCCTGGATTTGCGCATTCATGGAAGAGATCTGGTTGCTGACATCATAGCGAACATCCCTTAATTCCCCTTGCAGGCTATTCAGCCGCCCTTCCAGGTTATCAATCTGGCCGCGCAGCACGCCCCAGCAAATAACCAGCAGTACCGCCATCATGCCGCACAATAAATAAGAAAGCTTAAGCTGGCGCTTTTTAACCTGATCCCCTGCACGGGAATAGTGCGATACGATATCATCGATGGCTTTTATTTGCCCGCTGGTAAAGTTTTCCCGCGTTGTGCCCGGCCCATATCCGGATGGCGGCGCTTGCTGTGGCCATTCCGGGGCGCTGGGCGGCGTCTGCTCCATTTGCTCCTTCGCCGGGGAGGGTTCAATTTGCAGCAGCGTGTCCAGCGTTACGCCATACAGGCGGCTTAATTCGATTTCGGGCACCGCCAGGCCGGATTCCCATTTGGATACCGCCTGCCGGGAAACACCAAGGCGCTCGGCCACTTCTTCCTGGGACAGGTGATGCTGCTTGCGCAGCTTTTGCAGGCTGCCGGATAACGATTGCACCCCATCCCCTCCTCTCTTGCCCATAGGATACCATTTCCCGCACATCTGCGCCACCAACCGGCAATTTCATTTTGTCAACCGCCGGTTGCAATCCCCTAAAACGGGCGTTTTTCAGCCTGTTTTATACCGGGGGGTTATAAAAGGCGCCCTTGGTTTAAAAATCGGGCATGGCGCCAGGCTATGCAAGCGGCCACCCGGTGGAGAGCGGCCTGTATCAATAAAAACAGGGGGCGGCAAAGCCGCCCCCTGTCCAGGGTGATAAAGCCCTACTCATCGCGGGCAATTTCAATGGGGCCCATCGGGTACCAACCGTCCGCCGTGCGTCCCTCGATGGCCAGGGAAACGTTGGGCCGCCCCGCATCCCGGCCGAGCACGGCCAGCTGCAGCTGATACGCCCCCTCCGGCAGGGTATCAGGCAGGATAACCTTACCGCAAAGCACGCTGTCCCCGGGCAGCAGGGTGCGGATATCCTGATCCGCCAGCACCACCTGGGCCGTATGCGTGCCATCGGTTACGCGCAGGGCAATATCGTGGCGGTGGTACACCGGCGATACCCCACGGTTTTCCCACCACATATCATATTGCAGCGTGCCCCCCGGGGCCACCCGGCCGCTGAAGGCCACCTTGCGCGGCGCAAAACGGTACCCCATATGCTTTAACCAGTAGGCCACCTGGCTTTCCCATTCCCGGGGCACCAGCGAGGATTTGCCGTTAAAGCTGGAAATGTGCCATTGCAGGGATTTTTCGATGATATAATCCACATCCCATCCCTGATCGAACCAGTGCTGCATCACCCAGCAGGCTTCCAGGCTGACGGGGCCTTTTTTCCAGGTATCCTCCAGCCCGCAGTTGACGATATCCTGCGGATAGACATCCATCATATGGCACCAGTCACTGCGCATATCGCCCAGGCAGTCGATGCGCCAGCCCATATCCGGCCGGCGGGATAATCCGTATTGGTTGGTGGCAAAATCCGTCATCTGCGCAACCAGCACCGTATTGGGGAAAGCATCGACATAGGCATCCACCAACGCCCGGCGCGCCTCATCGCCGATGATGGCGGTAGCCTCCCCTTCCCCCCAAAAGCCCAGCAACGCCAGATCGACATACTCGATATCGGGGTGGCCGTCAAAGTGCTCGCCAAAGGCCCGCACAAAGCGGCACCAGGCTTCCAGGTAGCGGGGATCCTCCGGATCGACACACCGCCAATAGGGGTGCTTATCGGGGGCATTGGGCCCCAAACGCTGCCTGAACCAATCCGGCACATCGCGGTTAGGCTCGCTGCCAAAGGACATGGCCCTCAGGCACAGCGTACGCCCCAGCTCCCGCGTGCGTTTGAGCGCGCGCTCAAAAATCTCCCAGTGGTACTCGCCCTCCCGCGGTTCCAAATTGCACCAGTAAACCCGGTAATAATCCAGCGTGCTTTCCGGGTAAAAATGGTTGGGTTTGCCTGCCTGCTGGCACCATTGCGCCAACGGCGGCTTTTCTTCCCACACCTTGCCCTCGGCCTCAAAGCTTTCGCGGTAGCCGTACATGTGCTGGAACCCCATGCCGGGGTTGACCAGAATGCTGTCGATCAATTTGGGATACGCCGTATGCATGCCTGGCATGTTGGCACCTTCCTTTCCTGCTTGCTTATATTCCCATGCAAAACATGGGTACCCTCCGTCATCCTCCGGCCGATGGCCCTCTCCGGCAAACGCCTGTTGCAGGCCAGGGCGCGCCACCCGGCGTTTTTGCACATGCCCGTGGCTTTCCCGGCGGCAAAGCGCCGCCCCGGCCCCGCATTTTAGGCCATGGCTTAGCCTGCCATCGCCTGCATGATTTTAAAAAAAGGGCGCGGTTACCCGCGCCCCTTCAAACAGCCCCCGATTAATCAAAGAACACCGGGCGGTTTTCTTTGCCGCTGATGTAGATGGCTTCCAGAATCTGGGAGACCACGGCCGCCTGCTCCGGCAGAACGGTCAGCGGGCTGCCCGTACGGATATGCTCGACAAACGTGCGGGCTTCCGCCACGGAAGGATCATCGTTGCCCGTGCCCTCATAGAAGGCGACGCCGCCGGTTTTCATGTTGGGATAGGTGACATACAGGCGGGAGTTCTTTTCGCCGTTGATGCGCAGTTCTTTAATCATATCCGCGCCGGCCTTGGTGCCGCACAGCAGCGTCTTGGCCTCGATGGTATCGACGATGTTGAGCGCCCAGCTGGCCTCCAGCACGACGGTGGCGCCATTCTTAAACTTGATAAAGCCGAAAGCGGAATCTTCCACCGTGAACTTTTTGGGATCCCACGGCCCGAAATCGTTGGCCGCGTTTTCGGTATCGGCCAGCTTGCGGTACACGCTGCCGACAACCATCTGGGGTTCGTAGTTGTTCATCATCCACAGCGTCAGATCCAGCGCGTGGGTGCCGATATCAATCAGCGGGCCGCCCCCCTGCTTTTCCTCATCCAGGAAGACGCCCCAGGTGGGCACGCCGCGGCGGCGAATGGCGGGGGCCTTGGCGTAGTAGATCTCGCCCAGCTCGCCTTCGTCGATCAACTTTTTCAGGTACTGGGAATCGGCGCGGTAACGGCTCTGATAGCCGATGGTCAGCGATTTGCCGGTTTCCTTGGCAGCTTCGCACATGGCCTTGGCCTCCGCATAGGTGGTGGCCATGGGCTTTTCACACATAACGTGCTTGCCGGCGTGCAGCGCATCGATGGTGATGGGCGCGTGGCAGACGTTGGGGCAGCAAACATGGACGCTGTCCAGATCCAGCTTTAAAAGCTCCTTATAATCGGTGAATACCTGGGCATCCGGCGTGCCGTATTCGGCCTTGGCCTTCTCGGCGCGCTCCGGAATCAGGTCGCAAAAAGCCACCATCTCCACGCCCTCGATCTGGGCCAGGCTTGGCATATGCTTGCCGTTGGCGATACCGCCGCAACCGATGATACCCACCCGAACTGTTTTAACAGCCATGATAAAACCCTCCTACATGCGATGTGGATTGATGCTAGCGCCATTGTATCGTATTTATACGGGATGTGCAAGATGAGCGGCATAGATTTTTTCAATCATCCTGCCAAGGGAAGCGTCAAAGAAAGCCCAGTTGTGCGTGCCGGGCGCCTCAAAATACGTCCACGGCAGGCCCAGGGACTGCATATGGCGATTGAATTTGCGGTTTTGCTCCAGCAGAAAATCCTCCGTGCCGCAGCAGCCAAAAAGCTGCGGGCAATCCTGCGGCGGCATCGCCTGGGCCAGGGCAAACAGATCCTCCCCTGCCAGGGCGCCCGTTTGCCGCGCCCCCGGGCCAAAGATGGCCTCCATATCCCACGGGCACTCTTCAAAAAAATAATCGGCGGCAATATCGGCCACGCTGGAAATACCGGCTGCCGCGCAAAAATCTCCCGGCCTTTTAAGCCCCAGCTTCAGGGCGCCGTACCCGCCCATCGACAGCCCGGCCACCGTGCGTTTTTCCCGCTGGAGGGACAGGTAAAACAGCTGCGCCATGGCCCCGGGAAGTTCCTTGGCGATAAAGGTATAAAACGCCCCGCCCGCGGCCATATCGGTATAAAAGCTGCGGTGCGCCGGCGGCATGACGGCCGCCACCCCCAGGCGCTCCAGCCGCTGCTCGGCCATGGAAAAACGCCCCCAGGCCGATTCATCATCGCTTAGCCCATGGAGCAGCAGCATCCAGGGCCAGCCCCCCTCCGGCGCTTCCCCCTGCGGCAGAAAAACACGGATGGGCACCACCATTCCCAGGCTTTGGCTATAACGCCTGACACACATGTGCAGCATGGCATTTCCCCCTTACGATACGGTATGGGTAAGCAGGTAGTTGAGCCAACGGTCGTAATGCTTCCACTTAAAATGGATGCCGTCGGAACCATACACCTCGCTGTCCCCAAAGCCGTCCGCGCCCTTATACGCCTCGCTGACGGCAATATAATAGGTATTTTCCATTTCGTTGCACATGGCCAGCAGTTGGGCGTTGACATCATCGATGTAGCTTTGTTTCATGTTGCGCGCAGGGTTGTCATTGACGGATTTGGCGATGGGGAAAACCGATTGGATATAGATGATCTTGCCGGGGAAAACCGCGCGCACGGCATCGAGCATTTTGCGGTAGCACCGCATAAAGGTTTCCACGGAAATATCGCAGGGAACATCGTTGATGCCCATCATGATATACACTTTATTGCAGCTTTTCATGGCACTGAGGGCATCGGCAAAGGACAGCTGCTGGGTATACCCCGTCACCTTATCCAGCTTGCCGCTGTTATAGGTTAAAACGCCCATGCCGGTTTTGGCCATCATTTTACTGCCTTTGACATAGCCGTAATCAAACAGGCCGATGGTCTGCGAATCGCCGATAAAAACGGCATCGGAAAAATAATCCATGTTGACCGCAGGCCCCTGCGGCACCGCGCCCTGGATATCCGGCCAGGAGGTATTGCTGGGAGCATCCGTCTGAACAGGCGCCGGCGTATTCTGCGGAGCCGGTGTATTCTGCGGAGCCGGTGTATCCTGCGGCGCCGGCGTATCCTGCGGGGCCGGTGTTGATTCCTCAAGCGGCGGGGTAGGGCTGTTTTCGGCTATAGGCGGCGGCGTTATTTCCGGCGTATCCTCTACAACCGGCGGGGTAGGGCTAACGGACGGCTTGCCAACAGCGCGCGCAACCGCCCAAACTCCGGCGCCGATCAGCGCCACAACCAGCATAATAAAAATGATAAAACGCACAGGGTGCGCAATACGAACACGAGCCATCTTTCCGCCCATCCTTTCCCTGTAGGGTTATCTGTTTGTGGATAGCAAGTTTTATTATAGCAGTTACTTGCATCATTGTGACCACTTTTCGACAAATTTTCGCCTTCTTTCATCTTGCGCCAGGCCGCCCAATGGCGTATCATACATAGCAGAGGCATTTTATGCCAATCCACAGAAATGAGGAGATGGACATGACTGAGCTGCGCTTTGAAAAAAAGATCATCAAAGGCGCCCACATGAATGGTGCAAGTGATCTGCCCGCAATGCGCAACGCGCGTGGTGGTAAGTTTAAAACCAAACTGGATGAAGATGACGGCCTGTTTATCGGCTATGGCATGGTGCCCAACATGATGCCCTATACCATGCAGGATAAGTATGACCGCGCCGAAGATACCCTGACCTGGGACGTGGCCGTGCTGGAAAACGAGCACCTCAAGGCCACCTTCACCCCCCATCTGGGCGGGCGCATGTGGTCGCTTTTCGATAAGGACAAGGGCGAAAACCTGATTACCGACAACCCGGTTTTCCGCCCCGGCAACCTGGCCGGCCGCGATGCCTGGTTCTGCGGCGGCGTGGAGTACAACATCGGCGTGCGCGCCCACTGCGTGTTTACGTGCGACAACCTGTTTGTCAGCCGCACGGAAATGGCCGACGGCACCCCGGTGCTGCGCATGTATGAATACGAGCGCATCCGCAACTGCACCTACCAGATGGATTTCTTCCTGCCTGCGGATTCCAAATTCCTGTTTGCGCGCATGCGCATCGTCAACCCGAATGAAGATGTTGTTCCCATGTACTGGTGGTCCAACCAGGCCGTGCCGGAGCGCGAAGGTTACCGCGTAGTGGTGCCGGCGGTGGAATCCTTCTCCAACGCCTATATCAGCGAAACCGAGCGCGGCATGGGCAAGGTGCCGATTCCCAATGCCCATGGCTTTGACGCCACCTATCCCACCAACCACCCCATCGCCATCGACCATTTCTTTAACATTCCCGAGACCAGCCGCAAGTTTGAAACCCAGCTGTCCCCGGAAGGCTACGGTTATATCCACGCTTCGACCGATCGCCTGCAGGGCCGCAAGCTGTTTGTCTGGGGCCAAAGCACCGGCGGCTACCGTTGGCAGCAATCCCTGACCAGCGAAGATGGCGAGTTCTATCAGGAAATGCAGGCCGGCCTGGCGCACACCCAGATGGAATGCCTGCCCATGCCGCCCAAGACGGCCTGGGAATGGGTGGAAGCCTATGGCGCCATGCATGCGGATGGCAGCAAGATCTTTGGGGATTGGGAAACCGCCATCGAAGAAGTACGCAGCAAGCTGGATGTTGCCCTGCCCCTGGAAAAGCTCAACCGCCTGCTGGCCGAAGGCAAGGCCGATTTCGCCACCAAGAAGGGCGAATCCATCAAGCATGCCAGCGGCTGGGGCGCGCTGGAGAACTACCGCCGCGCCAAGGCCGGCAAACAGCCGATCTCCGAGCATCTGGACTTTGGCGAGATGGGCGAGGAGCAGATGGTATGGAAGCACCTGCTCGATTATGGCTACATGCCCGATGTCTGCCCGTGCGAAGCGCCCAGCTCCTACATGGTGCAGAACGAATGGTTCGACATGCTGAAAAAAGCCGCCGCGGGCCCGGATGCCGCCAACTGGCTGACCTGGTTCCACCTGGGGCTGAACTGGTACTATCGCGAGGATTTCGAGCGTGCGCGCCAGTGCATCGACAAATCCCTGTCCCTCAAGCAGAGCGTGTGGGCGCTGTACGCGCTGGCCAACATCGAGCGCGTGGAAGGCAAATTGCAGCTGGCCGCTTCCATTATGAGCCGCGCCGCCGGCATGCGTCCGCAGGATATTTCCCTGGCCAAGGAATCCTTAAAGACCTGCATCGAGGCCAAGGATTACACGCTGCTGCTGGCCACGTTTGACAAGCTGAACGCCGATGTGCAGCAAATCCCCATGGTCAAGTTCCTGCGCGCCAGCGCCCTGGCCCATACCGGCAACTGGGATGCGGCCGAGGCCATCCTGCTGGAGAACGGCGGCATCGTGGTTCCCGACCTGCGCGAAGGCGAGAACTCGCTGACCGAGCTTTACATCTACATCCAGATCGAGCGCGCCAAGAAAGCCGGCAAGGAGCTTTCGCCCGACGATGTGGAGCTGCCGGAGAGCATCGACTTCCGCATGAACGTCAAGCGCGACCGCAAGGCCAAAGCCTGATAGCCCATCGGGGTAAAGCATCTACCGTTTACAAAAGGGCCACCGGATATCCGGTGGCCCTTTTTCAATGAATAACCACGATAGGGCGGCCGGCATTGCTGCCATACCCCCTCCCATTTTGGGGACCTTGGTCAATTGACAGCCCTCCTGCAGGCCGATGCGGTCTACAAGGTTACCCGCAATCAACAACCACGCCCCAATGCCCTTTTCCCCAAAAGGGCCATTATTTCCCGGGAAAACGCCATTAAAAGGGCATTTGAACAGGATTCCCCGCCACATATACCGCATACTCGGTAAAGCCGATGCTGCGCAGCATTTTTTCGGCCCGTTCAAAATCCTGCCCCACTTTTTCGGGGCTATGGGCATCGCTGCCGATGGTAATCAGCCGGCCGCCCAGTTCATAATAGCGCGCCACAATGGTGGAAGCCGGAATGGCCTCATCATGCTTGGCAAAGGCCGATGTATTGATTTCCAGCGCCCTGTCCATGCCAATCAACCTGCGCAGGATCTCATCGATCAGGCAAGGAAATGCCGCGTAATGCAACACGGGATCGGGCAGCTTGCAATATTTCCACACATAACCAATGTGGGCCAGGCTGTGCCACCCTTCCCATGCAGACATCGATTCCAGCACCACCTCCAAATAGCGGCGGTAGGCATCCTCCCGGGTGCGGCCAACAAAGTATTCCTCATCATAAGGATCCAGCCCATCGACAACATGTACGGACAGCAACGCAAAATCAAGCGGCTGCACGCGCTGCACATAGCGTGCCACGGTGCCGACCGCCTGGGGGATATAGCCCACCTCCAGCCCTACGCCGATGTGCAATCCGGGGCAGGCCGCACGCATGGCGGCAATCTGGTTGCGATAAATTTCAACCGGCATGGGGTGGTTAAACATATCCAGCGGGTGCCCCAGATCAACATGCTCTGTTATGGTCAGGTGGGTAAGCCCCAGTTCCTGGGCGCGGCGGGCCGTGCAGATGGAATCGCCATCCGAATCCGGGGACAAAAAGGTATGAACATGCTGGTCAGCGCGGATCATGCTGCTTATCCTCCTTCAAGCGTATATCTTTCAACGCAATGCGGCTGCCATCCGGCCGAGCCAATACAATGCCATCCAGCGAAGCCCGGGCATTGCGGCGGAAGCGCTCCAGATACAGCTTACGCAGCTGATCGCGTTCCTGCTGTTCCTCCTGGGTCAAGCCCTGGGCTTTGGCCTTATGGGCCAGTTGGTTAATGCGCGCAATCAATTCATCCGGCATACTTGTGCCTCCTGCGGTAATCTCCTGCTTATCATACCCCAAGCCCGCCGGTTCAGCAAGTTTGCGCAAAAAATACAGCCATGTTATAATGCATCGATCATATTTTGCGGGGGATGACGGGCATGCTAAAGGGCATTTGGATAGACGGCGACGGCGATCTTACCGATGCGTTTTCCGTTCGGCGCGCGGTTTTTGTACAGGAACAAGGCTTTAACGAGGCTGCTGAGTTTGATGCGCAGGATCCCGTCAGCCGCCACGTGGTCATTTACGATGGCGATATTCCCGTGGCCACCGGCCGGATGTTCCGGGAAGGCAGCCAGCTTAAAACCTTTCACCTTGGCCGCATCGCCGTGCTGAAAGCCTATCGCGGCCAGCATCTGGGGGATTTAGCCGTGCGCATGCTGCTGGATGCCGGCCTACGGGCGGGTGCGGAACAGTTTTATCTGGGTGCGCAGCAGGATAAGCAGGGTTTTTATGCCCGATATGGCTTTCAGCCGGTCGGTGCGATGTATATGGACGAGTTTTGCCCCCATCAAGGCATGGCCGTGGCCGCCAAAGATGTGCAATTTCCGCGGGAATGCGAAAAATAGGATACTTTTGGGTAGTATTTCCGACCTTTTTGGTATATAATAAAGCCGCAGCGACAGCTGCTACAAAGGAGGTCTTGGCATGATTGACGAAAAATCCACGATTGCCGAAGTTTTAATGCAGCATCCGGATGCCGCTCCGGTTTTGATGGAATTTGGCATGCACTGCTTGGGCTGCCCCATGTCCCAGCGCGAAACGCTGGAGCAGGCCTGCGGGGCGCATGGCCAGGATGTCAAAAAACTGGTCGAAAAGCTGAACCAGCTGTAATTTTCCAAAAACGGGGGCACTTAAAAGTGCCCCCGTTTTTATATGCATCCAAATGCTTGGTGTGTCCTTGATACCATAGGGCAAAAGCCCCGCCCCCACTTTGATGCGCAAGGATTGGTGCCCAAAAGCAATGCCCATTCTGCGGCAGCGCGCCTGCAAACAAGCACCTGGGGCGCGCAGATCCACGCCGCCCTTTACCCCTTGCGCCATGCTGCCGGTTTCCTTTGCGGTTAAAACGCATTTACTTGAAGCCTTATCCGGCATACCCCTGTATGGCAAAGCCGGCTCATGCGCCCCATGCCGACAGGTGCAGGCCATCACGGCGGCTCCCTTATCCCGGCCGTTTGCCC